>RFQS01000086.1 GCA_009924885.1 Pseudomonadota bacterium
TTTAGTACTATTCATAAATATGCGAAGCAGGCTTCTGTAAATCTAGCCGATGAACGTGGTGTTTGTCCTGATGGTGGAAACCAGCGTAATAGTAATGTTATAGCTATAGCACCTACAGCAAATATTTCAGTTATCTGTGGTGGAGCGACTCCTTGTGTAGAACCTATCGCGGGGAATGCTTACTTGCAGAAGACTCTAAGTGGAAGCTTTCTTGTTAAGAACTTACAATTAGAGCAGCTTTTAGAAGAGAAAGGACAGAATAAACCTGAAATCTGGAGAAAAATTATTGAAGATAAAGGTAGCGTTAGAAATCTTGATTTCTTGACGGATGAAGAAAAAAAGATTTTTAAAACTGGATATGAGTTAGATATGAAAGAGCTCATTATTCAAGCTGCTGACAGACAGAAATATATTTGCCAGTCTCAGTCTTTAAATCTTTTCCTGAAATCACCAATCAGCGGTAAACAGCTTAATGATGTACATGTACTTGCTCATGAATTAGGCGTTAAATCGTTATATTATTTAAGATCAGAATCCGTTATAGAAGCTGATTCTGTAGACAATACAGCAGTTAGAAGACAGGTGAGTGTCGGGGAAGAATGTAGCGTCTGTCAGTAGATAGGTTATAATAATAATTCGCCATGGATCAGCAAGACCTAAAAAAAGCTTTAAAACAAGCCCAAGATATGCAAGAGGGTCTCCTGAAGGTTCAGGAAGAGCTTTCTCATAAAGTTTTAGAAGCTAGTTCTTATGATGGAATAGTCGATGTTACTATGTCTGCTCAGGGTGATTTCAGATCTTTAAAGATTAACTATAATCTTCTAGCAATTAAGTATCCAAGTTTGGCAGAAGCCTGTCCAGTAATAGAGAAGGCTGCTGTTAGTGCTATTAAAAGAGCTACGGAGATGGCTACCGACCTTACTAAAGCTAAGTTAAAGCTAATTTCTGAAGGCATGGGGCTTGCTGAATAGGTTGTTCTGTGGAGTACACTAGAGCTTTAGCTGAGCTTATAGAAGAATTTAATAAATTTCCAGGAGTTGGTCCTAAATCTGCTCAGAGAATGGCTTTTTCCTTGTTAAAAAAATCAACAGAGCAGGTACAGCGTTTTCTTGAAGTCGTACGTATCGCTAAAAATGATATTAAATATTGTAAATATTGCTTTAATTTAACTTCTGATGAGGTCTGTGAGATCTGTTTAAATAATCAACGGGATGGGAATCTTTTGTGTGTAGTCGCCGAGGTAAAGGATCTTATCGCTATAGAAAAAACCCGAGAGTTTAGAGGAAAATATCATGTACTAGGTGGTTTGATCTCACCTTTAGACGGTATTTCTAGTGTTGATTTAAATATTAGTCCTTTAGTAGAACGCCTTAAGCTTATGCAGGGGGAGATAGAGCTAATATTTGCTATCAGCCCAAGTACTGAAGGTGAGGCTACTATGTTGTTTTTAAAAAGAGCTTTATCACAGTTAGATATAGGCACTGCCGTGGGGGATGCTGATTCGAGATTGAGTAGATCTATTTTAGTTACTCGCCTTGCTTATGGTTTACCTTTGGGTTCTGATTTAGATTATGCTGATGAGCTTACTATAGTGAAGGCTTTAGAAGCTCGAGTGAGTATATAGTCAGAGACCGCTGCACAACTCCATTTTCTGCGTTTTCGTTAAGCAGCGGTCTCTATGCTAAAATCGTAAGACATGAGTATCGAAAAAGAGCAAGTGCGAAAGATAGCTAACTTAGCGAAACTTTCATTAACGGAGGAAGAGCTAGATGAGCAGTCTGGAAACCTTTCTAGGATTCTTGATTATGTAGCGACTTTAAGTGAGATGAATACTAAGAATATTCAACCGTTAACAGGTCCTTTGGATTTGGCAAATGTAGTGAGAGAAGATGAGCCATTAGCTAGTTCTAAAGAATTATTAGAATCTATGATAGCTAATTTACCTGATAAAGAAGAAATTCAGGAAGGCGTGGGTATTAAAGTACCTAAAATGGTTAGTTCTAATTAAGTATCAGGTTCTAAAGAGATGACGAAGTATATTTTTGTTACAGGTGGCGTAGTAAGTAGCTTAGGAAAAGGAATAGTTTCAGCTAGCTTAGGCAGATTGTTAAAATCTAGGGGCTATAAGGTTTCTATACAGAAACTAGACCCTTATCTAAATGTAGATCCGGGTACTATGTCACCATACCAGCATGGTGAGGTTTTTGTTACAGATGACGGAGCAGAGACAGATCTAGACTTAGGTCATTATGAGCGTTTTATTGATGAGAATTTACAGAAAACGAACAGTGTTACGGCTGGTAAAATCTATTCAGATGTAATCTCCAAAGAGCGTCGTGGTGAATATCTCGGTGGCACTGTGCAGATGGTACCCCATGTTACGAATGAGATTAAAGACCGTATTAGAAAGGCAGCTGAAAAGTCTTCAGCGGATGTTCTTATCGTAGAAGTAGGTGGTACTGTAGGCGATATAGAAAGTTCTATATTCTTAGAGGCTATAAGACAGTTTAAGAAAGATGCTGGTAAAAATAATTCACTTTATATTCATGTCACTTTAGTTCCTAACATTAAAGTTACGAACGAGCTGAAAACTAAACCCACACAGCATAGCGTGGAATTACTGCGTTCAAAAGGTATTCATCCGAATATACTTGTACTTCGCTCAGAGCAGGATGTTCCAGAGAGCTTAAGAGAGAAGCTGAGTCTGTTTACTGATGTGCCTTTTTCTAATATTATTGAGAGCTCAGATTGCACCAGTATCTATGAGGTGCCGCTAATGCTTGAGAATAAAGGTTTAGCGAATAGAGTTTTAGATGAATTAGGCTTAGAAAGCAGTGAACCTAATTTAACTAGCTGGAAGGAAACGGTTGGTAAAATTAAAAGTAAGCCAGATTGTAAGCTGAGAATCGCTTTGGTCGGGAAATATATTAAATTATCAGATGCTTATATATCTGTAATAGAGTCACTGAGGCATGCTTGTGCAGAATTTGGGCAGCAGTTTGAGTTAGTTATGGTACTCTCTGATGATATTAATTCATTAGAGGATGCAAATAAGGCTTTAGCAGATATAGATGCTATCTGTATCCCAGGCGGTTTTGGGGATAGAGGTATAGAAGGTAAGCTAGTCGCAATACAGTATGCACGGCTTAATAAGATCCCTTTACTCGGTCTCTGCCTAGGTCTTCAGTGTTTAGTTATAGAATATGCCCGTAATGTTTTGGGCTTAGAGAATGCTAACAGTGTAGAGTTTAATACTCGTACGCCAGATCCAGTTATTCACTTAATGCATGATCAGAAGAGTGTCCAAGATAAAGGTGGGACTATGCGTTTAGGCTCATATCCTTGTCACTTGGTGGCTAATACTAAAGCCTATGAAGCCTATCAGCGTGCTCGCCAGTTATCAAGCAGTTCTGCTGGTGAGCCTTTGATTAATGAAAGACACCGTCACCGTTATGAATTTAATAATAAATATAAGAACATGCTTGAAGCAGCAGGTCTTAAAGTCTCAGGATTATCCCCAGATGCTTCTTTGGTGGAGATAGTGGAGATAGTGGATCATCCATTTATGCTGGCTTGTCAGTTCCATCCTGAGTTTAAATCTAGACCAGACAGACCTCATCCATTATTCTTAGCTTTAGTAGAAGCTGCGACCAAGATTAAGTCTGAGACGGCTATTGAGTTTAAGAAGGATCTTATTTCTTAGATTCTCGGCTACATGCCCATTTTATTCGACAGCAGCTGCCATCTCATATCTAGAAGTATCGTTGATGTATTTTTCCCAGTCCCAGTTACTTTGTTCAAACATTTGCATGATGTAGAGTAAAATAGCTAATTCTTGAATGCTTTTGCTTTCTACGCCTACAGTACGCATAGTAGTTGGTTGATCAGCTTTACTGCTAAGTGCAAAATTAGCAAGAGCTGTACTATCAATGGTGCCTTTATATTTGGCAGGGTTTATTGTCTCGTTTATTGTGCGCCGTTCATCTAGGATTTTTGTTTTCATATTAGTGCTAGGGTAATTATTAGTATAAGTAAGTCCCATCCCCGCATCTACTAAACGAGGGTCACCAGGCAGAATAAGAGTGGTCTTATTCTCCGCGGAAGCTGCGGCGATTAAAGCAGCACTAGGTACCCCACTGCTTTCACCAAGAAGGTTTTTAATCATGGTTCTATATAGATTCTGTTCGTTATAACGCCCTGCTGTTTCTGCTGCGGTAAGTGCTGTTAGCAAAGTGTCAATGTTCTCCATAATTTTTTCGTAAGGATTATCTAAGACTGACTGGTACACCGCGTAGAATACTTCCGAAGTTTTTAAATGAGTTACTAGCGATAGCGTCGGGTAGAGGAGGAGCTGGCGGTACTGTGTATGTAGTTCCTGAATCTGGATCAAGACCAAAGATATTTACCCCGAACACAGGTAAATTACTATTGTCTAAAGTCCTGCCAAAATAGTCTTTAGTGGTATCTACTCTAGTGTCATTTGCACCGGCTTTAGGAAAAGGAGCAGCACTCGGATAAAAAATATTTTCCTGAAAATAATTTCTTAGTTTTGTTGCAGTTAAACCATCATCGATCCTTTGTGCAAAGCCTTTACCAGCAGTTCTAATATCATCAAGATCTTCAAGGCTTTTTTTATTGATTACTGCTGCTGCTTTTGAAGCTGTAAGAAAAGTGTTTATTGTTGTTGGGCTTATAACGCCGCCGTTGGCGATGGCGCCCTCTGCTATATGGTCTAATATATTTATATCTGCTTCAAGGCTGTCTTTTCCTCTTAAAGCACTGTCACTAATCGGTGAAAAGGAATTATTCCTTAACCATAGATCGAAAATTTTAAGCTGTTCTTTGATTACAGGGCTTTTGGAGGCTTGCATGTCTTTATAAACTTCATTTAAAGCGACAAGGAACTCTCTTGCGTCTGTCAATGTTGTAAATGGTGGCAATACACTTGTTTTGGTGCCTAATAATTGTTTTAGATCCCAGCCCTGATTACCACTCGTGTCTGGTGCTATATTGCGACCAGTGACGGAATTACGTGGGTCTGTTGCGGGTTTTCTTAAGTCGAAAGATAGATATTCCAGATTAGCCTCATAGCCACTGTATTGATATAGTCCATCTTTAGGCGAGATAGCTGCAGCTTCTCGGTGCTCTAAATCTATGATAGGTAGGGTCTGAGTATCATCTTTAATTTTTCTTTTATTTAATAACTGTATAATTCCAGCTTCGTAGTTGGGGGGGGTTGAGCCAGTTTGATTTTCAATTTGAGTAAGTAAGTGGATAGTGGAGTAGATTTCAGATTCCGGTCCAGATTTGGGTTTTTTAATTTCGCCTGCTAAGGAGACTTCTAATGCATTTATATTTTCAGTTATGGGTATTAGATTTGTTACTTGCGTAAGTATCGTTTGAAATTCTGTGGAGGCAGTAATGCTAGTGTCGCTAGCTAAGGATTCTATATACTCTCTCAAATTTTGAGTATTACCTCCGAATAATTCAGGAGGTGTTCCAAAAGCAGCGAGTGGCGGATTTTTAGTAGTACCACCAGAAAGTGTATTAAAAAGTATATTGAAATGCTGCATCTTTCTGATATAGAGTTGTTTATTCGCTGTAGTAAATCCCGCCGAATTTCCCATTACAGTTTCTAAGGCGTCTAAGGAATTTGTATAGTCAGCATCTCCCCTCATTATTTCTCTCAGCGTGAAGGAGTCAGCTTTAGAGTTATCTACTGTACTGTTGAGGGTTAATGGATCTGATCGTTTGGCATTAACAAGACTAGTAGGACCAGTACCAGTAATTGAGTCGCCAGGAGGATAGTTATATGCTACAGGGGTGATTAGGTTCTTATATCTATCATGAGTTTTTATATCAGTGAGAGTATAGTTATTTGTATTGGGTAGGGCGTCTGGGTCTAGTAGTTTTCCTTCTAGGAAAAATTCTAAAAGCTTTTTTCTTGCTGCTATAATATTTGCTTTATCGGCACCAGTGTAATCTACTAGGTTTTGATAACCCACTTTAGAATTAATAAGTGCAGTTTTTATAGCAGTTGTATTTAAAGAGCCAGTAAAGCTTGTCCAAAAACTGTCATCGATGATGGAATTTAGTCCAGTAAAATTAAATTTAGCCCTTTCACTGAAAGCTACTATTGGATCATTTGCTGGATCAATATCTCGAGGAGGCTTTTCTCGTGTTGCATCATTTAAGCTATTCTTAAAGCCCTCAATAAAAGTATTCATATTGACTATATGTGCTTTGAAAGCATCTTTATCAAGGATGCCCGCTAATGTAGATGGAAATGATTTACTACTTGGATCTAATGCACTGTAAGTAGGAGGATTAAGTAAATCCTTGTAAGGATTTGAAGCATTCCCTTTATCTAGTTTATTGATTGCTACTCCACCAATTGTATTCTCATATAGCAATTTTTCTAGTAAATCTTTTCTTGCTTGTATAATATCGTTTTTATCAGCAGCAATCGCCAAAGACCTTCTAGTCACTATAAAAGCAGGACCAGGACCAACTTCATATACATCTGCATTTACAATTGCGTTGTAGCTTACAGTAGTCCCAGAAAGAGTAGCCAAGTCGATTTTTGCATCATTAAATGCGTTATGAATTTGAAAGAGTTCAGGAGCTTTTACTAGGTCGATTTTCCTTGGTGGTTTTTCTTGTTGGCTCGAGTAGAGCATAGTACGTATATTAGTGGCTAAGGTACCTAAAGTGTTTAAAATACCATTTTGGATATTAGGTTGTGATATTGCTGCTGATATACCTTCAACGGTATAATTAGATCCGTTAATAGTAAATTTTTTATCTCTGATATCATTTATTAGCTTTTGCTGACCAGGCCTTAGTGAATTGAATTTATAATACCCAGGAGCATTATGTGTAGGATCAACACCTGGGTATGCTAGTCCTTTTAATCTATTGAGATCCGCATTGTTGAGTAGCTGCTTTAAATTGTCCATTGGCGTGCCAAGTGTCGTGCTGACTCTATTGAGCGTAGTTAGAAGATTGTTTAATTCATCAATAGTTTTATCATCTATAAAGACCATGCGATGAGCATCATCATCCGTATTAGTGATAAGAGTTTGCATTGCTGTTTCCATCTGATTTGATATCAAAGCAACTACAGGAGATACATCTACATTAAGGTTTGTTTCTGATAATAAAGAAATTTGTTTTAAAATATTGTTTAAATATGTTTGTGATTCTTTGGATCCAGAAAGTGTGGTCGTATCTATTTTTCCGATATTCGTATTTGGACCGCCTGTCCTTGTAACAGCATTGATACTAATAACATTATTCTCTTGGACAAGGTCGTTAACCTTGTTTGTTAACATTTGACCAAGTTTAGTTACTAAAACTGAACTGCTCAAGGCTACCATGTCAGGTTTTGGTATACTTTTGTCTTCTCGCATTGAGCCATCTGGACCAGGTTCGGGTTTCTTCGTATTGAGATTAGAGAAATTTTGTTTATCTGCTTCGAAAACTTCACCAGCGTAAATACCTTCAAAAGCGCTATTTTGAGAAAATTTAGAATAATCATCAAAAGTATTTATTAGGTAGCTAATTCTGTGAAGGCTATCTGCATTAGTATCTGCACTAACGGCGCTAGTAGCTTCATGCATTTCAAGAAAACTTTTTACTAATTTAGGACTTGGCAGATCTCCATAGCCATCAATGGAAGTCTGTAGAGTTAGTGTAACATCTAGCCCTGTATTAGGGTCGATTACGTTCGAGCTTATTGGTCTTGGAATCTTAGGTACATCCTGTTCAACTGATGAAACACGATCTTTCATATTATCGATGATTTTATCTAATGATTTATAGAGTTGAATTGCTCTAGAGAAATTCGTCTTATCACCAGTAGGACTCAAATCTAGGGTTCCGAATATAGCGGTGGTACTAGCAAGCATAGCGGCTTGGTTGTTGTCAGCGGCGAAACCAGCATCTCCCCAGCCAGGATAGGTGGTGGTAGCATCAGTAAGAAAAGCTCCCATTTCATTGTATAAACCAGCTAAGTTATTTGAGGTTATGTATGAATTACCACTTTCAGTATTTAAATAACTCATTATGTGATTAGTTAGTGCTAGTTTAGTCGCTTTGAAAAATTGATCAAAATCCCGAACATCCATGATTGGAAAGCCAGCAGGTAAACCATTTTTGGCATTAGTACCATTAAGTGTGTTATTGGCTTCATCAGCAGTGATTGTGTGATTGGGGTTTGCATTGTAATAATACATAGCAGGCAGGTATTTATCTTTATTATTCGCCCAAGAGCTCGGCAAGAAATGTTGGGTAAGATCTGCTGGATTAGGTGAAAGACCATAATCCTCCTTCCTAACAGCAGTTTGGTTAAATAGATCTAAGGTGAATTGGCTCTCCGCAGAATTTGGAACGCCTCTTGTAAGGGTATTTTTAATTTGAGAACTTATATCTTTTGTTGCTGAGTTGATGTTTTGGAATAATGTTTTTTGAACTTCAGCATTTTCCCCAGTAGTTGTCAGTAATTTTCCTGAAAATAAATCGACTAAAGTTCTTTTATCTTCTACATAGCGATTTGCCGTAATATCAAAATTTTCAAGAAACAAATCCATTAACTGCATCATTTGATTTGACATGTACGTCTGCGTAGGATTCCCAGAGCTTCGTAAATATCCAGATGTATCCTTGAGGAGTTTATCAAACTTAACTACCTTCAACTTCTTCGAGGTAGGGGTTTTAACTACATCTTTGTCATCTTCACCACCAACTTCTTCGAGGTAGGGGTTTTGTAATGGATTTAAGTTATTCAGAGCTTCATGAATTAAGAAGCTCTTTGTGGATATTGCAGCATCCTTTTTTCCAAAAGTGGAGGTTATGGAGGCGCTTATATAAGACTGAGTGTAATATTTAGTAATCTTTTCAACATTGTCGTCAAATGTTAATTTATCAATGCCAGTAGGTATTGCATCAACACCATTCCAGTTCCAGTTCCAGTTTTCTATTATAGCAGTGACGTCGTTAGTATCAATACCAGTAGCTTGGGAAATTAAATCAGCTAAGCTACCTGTATCAGTAGCTTTAAAAGCACCATAAGAA
>RFQS01000087.1 GCA_009924885.1 Pseudomonadota bacterium
TGTTTTTACCACCGTTAAATTTTATAGAGAACTTCCTAGAGCTTATAACCGCAATAGAATTAACGGCAGAGGAGTTAAACATTCCAGTCGTACTTGAAGGTTACACTCCACCAAAGGATCTCAGAATCACGCATCTAAGCGTGACACCAGATCCTGGTGTTATAGAAGTCAATATACAACCAGCCCATGACTGGGAAGAATTAAAAGATATTACTTTCACGATCTATGAAGAAGCTTACAAAACACGCTTAACGACAGAGAAATTTCTGATAGATGGGCGCAGGGTCGGTACTGGCGGAGGAAACCACATAGTACTAGGGGCTTCTAGCCCTGAAGCTAGCCCATTTTTAAAACGCCCAGACCTATTAAAAAGCATGATCGCTTTCTGGCAGAATCATCCATCGCTTTCATATCTTTTTTCATCTATGTTTATAGGACCTACTAGTCAGTCCCCAAGGATAGATGAAGCTAGGCATGATTCTCTTTATGAATTAGAAATAGCCTTTGAGCAGATTCCAGTTGATGAAGATGTGCCCCCATGGCTAGTTGACAGATTATTCAGGAATCTGCTTGTCGATCTTACAGGTAACACTCACCGAGCGGAATTCTGCATAGATAAGCTTTACAGCCCAGATGGTAACACTGGCAGATTAGGTCTTCTTGAGATGCGTGGTTTTGAAATGACAGCTCATCCACAGATGAATTTAGTTCAAGCATTGTTAATCAGAGCTTGCATCGCTAAATTTTATAAGACACCATATAATGGCAAACTTATCGCTTGGGGAACACAGCTGCATGATAGATTTATGCTCCCACATTACCTTTGGGAAGATTTTAATGATGTACTAAATTTTCTCAATTCTGGCATGCCAAAAAAAGCAGCTAAATTTGAAAGTTCTTGGTTTGAACCTTTCTTTGATTTTCGCTTCCCAAGATATGGTGAAGTGCAGCTTGGTAGCATAAAGCTTGAATTGCGCATGGCATTAGAGCCATGGCCAGTATTAGGTGAAGAGCTGGGAGCTGCTGGCGTTAGCAGATCAGTAGATTCTTCCTTGGAAAGATTAGAAGTGAAAGTTACTGGTCATATAGATTCTAGGCACTGCATAACTTGCAATGGAACAGAACTACCTCTACAAAGCACTAGCGAAAAAGGTGTTTACATAGCTGGTCTGCGCTTTAAAGCTTGGGCACCTTACTCTAGCCTCCATCCCACCATTCCAGTACATAGTCCGCTGAAATTCGATGTCATAGATAAAACCCTGAACCGCTCTCTAGGCGGCTGTACTTATCATGTTATGCACCCCGGTGGCAGAAGCTATGAAAGTCTACCAGTAAATGAAAATGAAGCTGAAGGCAGGTGTTTATCACGCTTTCAGGCTATGGGTCATAGTCCAGGAGATTTACCTTTTAAGGCAGCTAAAATTAACCCAGATTTTCCATGTACACTCGATTTGAGAAGGTCATAAGAGAGACCGCTGCACAACTCCATTTTCTGCGTTTTCGTCGTCCTCATGATCCTCATGTATGCTTGATACACTGCGGTCATTCGTCCTCCTCAGCCTTTAAACTGCACGTTGTGCAGCGGTCTCTATAAACAGCCTAAAGAATACTAAAACTCGCCTGCACATTAACTGTAATTTCTACAGTTCCAGCAGAATAAGCTTCTACGCTACCGCTATCACTCTCAGCATTAGCAGCTTTAGCCATAAGCATCATCGGCATCGCTCTTGGTGAGGGATAATCAAAAGAAGAACTTTCACTAAGCCTATGCACTAAACCTAATTTAGCAGTTACTGGTATTAACATAGCTTCGGCTTTAGCTTTAGCATTTAACACCGCCTCCTTTAATAGTGGAAGCCTATACTGCTCTGGGTTTTTTAAAGTATAACTAACTTTATTTAAGCTATTAGTACCATTTTGGGTGACAGTCGCTATTACTTTAGGCAGTAAATCTAAATTAAAAACCTCTACAGAAAAGGCTCGTACCGCCTTATAGCCTTTAAATATATATTTTTGCTCTTTCTGGCTATACTCCTGATCTTCTTCTATATTAAATCTCTCTAAATTAATCTCAGCTTCAGCGATGCCCATTTTACGAATAGCATTTAAAACATTTTTAGCATTCAGCTCATTCTTAGAACGTGCTTCTTCAGCCGTCTTCGCTTCACTAATAACAGAAAAACTACAGATCGCCATATCTGGCGTGACTTTCTTTTTAGCAGTACCTTGAACTTCTATCAGTCTAGGCTCTAGATGTGGCTCATGGGCAGAGACGTAACTTACACATAAAGTTAAAAGCAGTAATATTCGAATAATAAGATTCATCTTGTTCAATAATAGCAGGGTGAAAAATAAAGGAAGCGATAGGCTATCAAAATAACCCCCTCCCTCACCTTGTATCTACAGAAGTATTTCAAAACAAAATGACGAAATATTCTTATTAATATAAGCAAAGATTTACAGAGACCGCTGCACAACGTGCAGTTTCAAGGCTGAGGAGGACGAATGACCGCAGTGTACTCAAGGTACATGAGGATCATGAGGACGACGAAAACGCAGAAAATGGAGTTGTGCAGCGGTCTAGACATAATCCAAGGGGAGGCCTAAATGCAGGATAGAAAGAAGCTCATTCTTGATCATTTTTTTCGTAAAAAAATCGCAGAGGTTGATGTAAAGAGAGCTCTGAGTAAAGCAAATATAAAATTTTCAGAAGAAGATGTAACTCAGATTAAAGACGAGATCAGTAAAGTTTTACTAGATCAGAAAGAAATTTACTCAGAAGAAAAATTAAAATCTGGACGCATTAATGAAATAGAATTATCATCTTTTAATTTTGCTAGCGTACTCTACGCAGTGGAGAAAATAGAAGAGCGTCGTGGACCAAGTCCTTTTCTTGCAGCGATTAAAAAACAAGCTAAAAAGCATAGACGTCTTTATGAATTAATACAGTTATAATGGAAAACTAAATTAATTCCATCAATTTTGATGCACTCAGGATCAGCCCCCCAAATCTGTCAAACTGAGTGCATCAATCTGCTTTCTCAGATTCAAATCTTTCAAGTACTGGTAGTAAAAGAAATAATAGTATTTGAACTTCCTCAAAGAATACACTGACATCAAAAAAACTTATAGCGATAATAAAAACAGCTAATATTTTGAGATAGAAGCTATTTGCAAGAAATAATTTTAAATACAGCATCGTCGAACTAAGAAAACCTAAGAAACCATACTGAATAAAATAATGATAAAAAACATTATGAATATGGTTATACTCCAGTTTTTTCAAACTAGCGAGCCAAGATGCATATCTCTCAAAACCAATCCCAAAGAAGATTTGTGAAAATTTAAAGTCTAGAACCAAATCATCAATATTACGCCATAGTTTAATACGCGGGAAAAATTTCTTTCCCCAAAATAACTGCTTGGCTTTAAAACTCAGATCCCCAAATAAAATATAAAAGATTAATCCTATACCAAGCAACAATAAAACCAAACCAATAATTAACCAAACCCTGTCTCGTAATAACTTATAAGCACCAAGGCAAAAAAGGCAAGCTAAAATACCAAGTAAAGTAGCTAAAGAAAAAGCTTTAGCAATACCGATCAAACAAAGAAAAACAACAGTTATACCAGGAATTACTAGGTATGGAGAGAGTTTCACTGCTGCCTCTTTTCTATACTCAATGAAAGCGGCAATAATAATCAGAAGTACAATAGTGGATTCACAAGCCCAAATATTAGCGTTACCAGCAGAGCCATTCCAACGATAATCTGCAAAAATCAAACTCTTATAAAGTGAGTAAAACCAATCTATAGAAAAACTCAAGCTAAGTAAAGCTGCAAAAATGGACAGCTGCAAAACTCTCTTTACACCAAGCAACTCCAAAAAACTTAAAAATGACTGCGCAGCAAAATAAAACAGAGGCACTATAAATACGGTCGAAGCATTTATCCAATGAGCGTTCTTATGTTCAGAATAAAAATAATCACCCTGAAAGGCACCCCATATAAGCGGTGTAAAAAAAATCAACAAAATATAGAAAGTAAATTTATTAACTAAACTCTCTTTAAGAATAAAGAACAGTCTAGTTTTCACGGGCTTGCTGAAGCCTACTAAAGCAAGTAAAGCTATACACGGCAAGGCTATCGCAGTGTAATAAATATCAATGCAGGTTAAAAAAATTGAAAAAATTAGGGGGACAGATAGAAAAATCGCTAAAATAATTAGTAAATATCTATCTCTTGCAGTTAAATCTGTCATGTGGATTTGCTAAGCTTAGTAGATAAATTTTAATTGATTATGAGAACCAGCGCAATGCAAAAGAACAAAACAAGCTTTCAGAGACCAGATTTAAGCATAGATAAATCATCAGAAGATAAAGCTTATCAGCTAATTGATAATTTTGCGAATGGCATTCTCAGGCAGGTTAAAGAAAATGCTAAAGAGTTTGGCACTATAAAAGCTATTCAGCGATTCTTAAAGCAGGTTACCAGTGAAGATCCTAGCGATAAAATAATTTATGAATCTATTAAGCGCATGGATAGAGATAAAATCAGCTCTCAAGTCTCACTATCTATGAGCGAGATAGCCATGAAACGTGCACAGAATTTACAGAGAACATCCATGATTAAAATGATTCCTTATTTATTAGGGCTAGCTGGATTGCTTACTGTAGTCATTATGAGCTTCTTTTCTGGACCCTTTAATTTTACGAATCCTGCTGTCATCAGAAACCTTATTTTAGGAGTCTTATTTACTGGACTGATCATCTGGGGAACTATACAGAGACGCGCTACTAAATACTCTATGATTACAGCATCGCTACTACACCAAGCCTGCTCAGCTTTTGCTTCTGCAAAATTCCAAGGGAAAGGTGCCGTGGGCGCATTACAGAGCTTAGCAGAAATGAGAACCAGAGCTAAAAGCATGCAAACAAAAGCGAAAGCCAAAGAAGCTGAGAAAAAAATTAAAGATAAAAAAACCAAAAAATAGAATAATTATTTAAGTAGTGTTTTTATCTAAAAGAATATCCAGCATATTAATTTTATTTCTTGTTCTAATAGACCAGCTTTCCAAGTTTTGGGCTCGTGAATATTTAAGACCCGCTATTAGAACTGATTTCATTCCATCGTTTTTAGAATTTAAATATGCAGAAAATACTGGCATGGCTTTTAGTTTCTTAGCCAGCCATCCCCTCATTCTTACGATACTTATCAGTATTATTAATCTTGGGCTATTATTCTATTTTCTCAAAGAAGCACAGCCACCTCTGTTTCTCATATTTATCTTCGCAGGGGCGTTTTCTAATTTACTAGACAGATATTTCTTCGGGTTCGTGACTGATTTTATAAACCCTATTTTTATGAATTTTGCCATATTCAATCTAGCAGATGTTTTTCTGAATATCGGCTTAGCCTTTTACATATTAGATACTATTTTCTCAGGAACTGCTCCGAAGGAGGAATGACCAATGATCGCAGAAATTGGAGTTCCGCTACACGCCCTTTAGCCCTGATTAACAGGCCCAGACCAGGTCTTCCTTCTATTACTAATCTCAAGCATCCGCTCAATCGTAAGCCTCGCGGGCTCTATAATTTCGTCTGGAATTTTAATCTCAGTAAACTCTTCTTTAATACCAAGATATAGATTTTCTAAGCTGTGATATTTCATATTAGGGCAAAGAGGTAGTGGAAACACTGTGGTAATCTCTTTTTCTGGAATATCAGCCTGCATTCTAGCTACTAAGCCTTGCTCTGAGAGTATAACGAACTGAGTCGCCTTATGATCTTTCACGAAATTATAGATCGCAGAAGTACTACCCACGAAGTCAGCCTTGCGCCAAACCTCTGGATTACACTCAGGGTGAGCGACTATAACCGCATTAGGTAGTTTTTCTCTCTGCTTATCTACTTCAAGTGGAGTTATCTGCCAGTGTGTAGGACAAAAACCATCATAGATATGCAGTTTTTTATCTGGTAGATTAAGCTGAACCCACTCACCCAGACCTTTATCGGGGACAAAAATAATTTCCTTTTCACTTAAAGACTCTACTATGTCGACTGCATTAGTGCTAGTGCAGCAAATATCAGATTCTGCTTTTACCGCAGCAGAGCTGTTTATGTAACAAACCACTGGAGCCCCAGCATGCTCTTTTTTAAAGGCTCTCAAGTCATCAACATTAATCATGTCTGCCATAGGGCAGCCAGATTGAATATCTGGCAATAGGACTTTCTTTTTAGGATTAAGTAATTTAGCCGTCTCTGCCATAAAATGCACACCACAAAAGGCAATTAAATCAGCATCAGTCGCCTCCGCCTTCTTGGACAGCATTAAAGAATCACCGACAAAATCTGCAACCCTCTGCACCTCTAATCTCTGATAAATATGCGTCAGTATAACCGCATTCTTTTCTTTCGCTAAAGCACGAATCTGATTAAATATTTCTTGTTTCTCAGCTGTTTTATCAATCACCGAGCGAGCCATAATAGACATAGTATTAACAATTTTACAATAGGCAAGTGTGAATTGGGGGAATACCACCTTAATGTTTAGGAAAAATTCAAGATGGGCGTGTACTTGAACTTGTTCGTTCGGCTACACGCACAAGATTCGAGCTAAAGCTCTAGCACTCAAGAGGCTAGCTTCTACTCCGCCACGCCCAAGATCAGTCTCCACTAGATTATTTTTATCATTTATAAATTCAGAAGAAAGCCCTAAAACATAATCCCCCACAGCATAAATCTCCTCACCTTCCGCCTTTAAAAACAAGCTCTCAAAATTATCCTCGCGAGAAATCATATTACGGTCATTTAAATTCCTCGGTATAAAATCTGCATATTCTTTAACAGTATTACTAGACGTAGAATATAACCAGCGATGTAAATGCTTAAAACCCAGCTCTGGTATAGAATCTAAATCAAATCCCATTATTGAGAAAAATTCATTCAATAAAGCCTCTTCAATCAAAGCATGTTCCATTTCTAAATTATTTTCCGTAAAAGATTTAGAAGCTTTGATAACAAAAGCAGGTGTATTAGAATCTCGCAAAGGCTTTTTATGATTAAAAATTATTTCTTCTATAATGGAGTTTTTGATTTTTAAAATATCTGCATCTCGTATTTCAGATATAGCGCCTGATACTGTAGGCGATGAAAACACGCCTGCTGACTGCTTTAAAGAAAACATTAAAACGAAAGCTGGATTATATTTCACAGTAGATAAGCCTTTTACTAAATCATCGTAATTCGCATAAATCGCTGCGGACTGGGCGGCTGGAGCCGTCGAAATTATCATGTCAAAATCCACATCAAACTCAGCTGCATTTTCTAAAACAAGTTTATATTTAGAGTCATTTAGAGACCGCAGCTCAACTACATTTCCTGCGTTCTCTTTTACAACACCCTGAATTCTAGTTTCCAAAAAAATATTTTTAATATCTTTTAAAAGTGCCTTAGCAAAAGAATTACCATAAGGCTTAGATACGAAAAGTGCTTCAGTGGACTGTTCCCAAACACCACTTTCTACGTTTTTGCTAGCAGTCCCTTCAGAAACTAGGATTCGATTCCCTGAAATCTCCTTATCGTTACGGTCTAATTTAACAACTTTTCTATCTACCAATTCAATATTTTCATGAAACAAAGAATCTGTTAAAAAGCTTTTTAGATCTGAATCGTGAATACTAAAGTAAGATACTCCATAATCAAAACTAGTCTCACCTTGTCTTTTCGATGCTGACCTGCCACCAAGCCCGCGAGCTTTCTCAAATACATAAACCTCATATTTAACAGCGAGTGAATAAGCCAAATAAGCCCCGCAGATACCAGAGCCGATTATCGCCACTTTTTTAAGTACTTCCATATTTAATAGTGTATAATTTTTATTAAGTAAATACTATTTTCAAGATAAGATATCAAAAAAACTAACATTATTCCCTTATAAAGTTAAGCAAAGATTAATTCAAGTAATAGTGGCTAGCAGAGCAGGAATCTAGTACAGCTAAAGCGAGAATATGAGACTAAAAAAGGAAGGAATAATATGGGTTTAGATTTTAATTTATTTGGCTGGGTTGGTGATAGGTTTAATGATTTAGGTAACGGTGCTAGAAGAGCATGGCAGGGATTAAATGGCGAAGCCAGTGATTACGACAGAAATGTTCAAGATCCAAAAATCAATCAAAACGCTCAAGATATAAAAACTAACCAGGGCAAGCAAAGACAAAGAGATTCTTACCAAGATGTTCAGATTCAAAGAGTCCAAGGTGATATCAAAGAATTTGCAAATCAAATTGGCTTAGATCCTAATAATTTAAGTGCTCAATCAATAAGAAACCGCGTTAAAGAAATTACAAATGATGCAGGTTTAACCCAATTATCAGACGAAGTAAAGAATACAGTTAGAACTAGTACGGTTTTGGATAGCAAACAAAAAAAAGTGCTTGAAGATGAATTAAATAAACTAGAAAGTGCTTGGAAATTAAAATATCAAGAAAATGGCTCCAAATTCAATCTTGATGATGCTAACAGTATGAACATAGTTTCTAAATTACTAGCAACTCAAAATTTCATACAGCAGATCGAAGAAAGAAACCTGAAAACTGATTATGTAAGTGGCATAGCAAAAACACTAAGAGATACAACTAATCGTATTAACGGTGGTTTAAGAGCAGAACTCCCTGCTGATGAGAGAACTCTTGTAACTGCATAATAAAGATCGTAATTAGACTTCAAAAACACAGTTGGAAAATTAAATCTCCAACTGTGTTTTTCAATTTAAAACCATTTCTTAACTCCATTTTATGCTATTATTTTTGAATTTTACTGAAAAATAAACAAAAACTAATAAAAGCAAACTTGCTTTTTATCTTAATCCTGTTAAGATAATTACTTAATATTTATATGCCAACAAACCCTGAATTCAGATCTGAAGTTAAATTTTTAATAATTCAAGCAAATTGTTAATTAGATTTCAGAGAGAAGTTTATCAAGAGAGATGGAATTTTTGCA
>RFQS01000088.1 GCA_009924885.1 Pseudomonadota bacterium
GTATTTACTGTATCCACGAATGCACCTGTTGCAGGTAAATAAGTATTGACTGCATCAATTTGTTTTAAATATTGTGTTCTTAGAGTATCATCTATATTTTGAATTCTGCCTGCTAATATAGAATTGCTAGAAATTACTTCTTCTTTATTTGGATATAAAGCAGCTATCTTATCTTTCGTATAAAAAACATTTGTTAAGTTTGTAATATTGCCTAAATTTTCTGAACTAAATATTATGTCATTCGCATTTTTTATTTGAATATAATTTTGTATATGTTTTTTAGTCATTAATGAATTTAATAAAAAATACGAATTATCTTTAATAGTATGGCCCCATTTCTTGATTTTCATATTCATTTTCATGTTCTTAGATGAAGAATCTAGACCATGGAATATTGGCATATGAATTATTAAGTCTTGAAGATCTGTTATACGAAAAACAGAAAAGGTAGGAGACAGTGGAAAGTAGAGAAGCAATAAAGTCATCATTAAAGGTCCAGCTTGATAGATACAGCAGGATGGTTACTGTATTGTCTGGCATTATTTTTATTCTATGTTCTGCGGTTCTTTTAATGTTAAGACTTTTTTCATCGGAAGCAGAGCTTGATGTTGCAGCATTAGTCGCTGACACGCTTACTGTTGCTAGCATCATGGCGTTTATATCCTTTTTTATCTTACGGCTGCTTGTTAAGAGTGCGCAGAGAGCACATGTCAAGAGCTTTGCTAAAAAGAGAGAATTAAGGTTACAGCACAGAGAAGAGGAGCTTGCGATGAGATACAAAAAACTTCAAACATTTGATCAATCAAGTTTGAAAAAATAAGGCGGCAGTAATTTATGGTAACTAGCTCATCGCAATCTAATTCAAAGGGGTCTACGGAGTCAAAAAAAGAATTACTTATATCTCATCCTTTGCAATTAAATCTTAAAAGCGTTGAAAGAAAAGCTGAGAACACAAGGCTATGGGCAAGATATAACCAAGTTAATAAAAAAACTGAACTCAGAGAACAGTTAATTATTAGGTATGCTCATCTGGTAAATTGGGTGGTCGGTAGATTTCCTCAATTAGAGACAGCTGATTTTGATAAAGAGGATTTAATGGGTTACGGGACTATTGGTCTTATTGAGGCTATAGATCGCTTTGATAATGCTAAAGACTGTTCATTTGAGACTTTCGCTACTAATAGAATTCGTGGAGCGATTCTTGATTTTTTAAGATCTAGAGATTTTCTTTCACGAAATAGTCGAGAGAGAGTAAAGAGATTTAATCAGAGATTAGCAGAGTTGGAGTCACGTTTAGGCTATACTCCGACGGATGAAGAGATAAAAAAACATTTAACTATAGAAAATGAAGAATTAAGAGTACTTCAGCAAGAATCTAGTGCAGTAATATTCTCATTAGACGCTCAAGAAAATGGTAATTCATCAGAAGAGTCATCTGTGGCTTTAGTGGATAAAATGCCTTCTAAAACTGAGGCTACTGAGGATTATGCTGAGTCAAATCTTGTTAGAGACAAGCTTGCTGCGGCAATAGATAGTTTAAAAGAAAGAGAGAGGCTAATAATTTCTCTGTATCACTATGAAAAATTAACTTTTAAGGAGATAGGAACTATACTAGATATTTCAGAATCTAGAGCAAGTCAGCTCCACCAGAAGTCCTTACAAAAATTAAGAACCATTATGAAAGATTTCGTTATTTAACGAAGAAGGATCTAATATCATTAATCGTGGTTATCGCCATTAAACTTAGAAGGAATATGAAACCTGCCTGTACTAAGCCATCCTGAAGTTTAGTCGAAGGTTTTTTCTTGAATATGGCTTCATAGCCTAAAAACAGAAGATGACCACCATCTAAAGCTGGTATCGGTAATAGGTTTATAACTGCAAGGTTTAAGCTTAAGAGGAAAGCAAATTCTAGTATCATCCAAAGATTATGTTTTATATCTTGAGTGATTAATTGAACTATACCTACTATTCCTTTTACATCACCTAAGCTTGCTGTCGCAAAATCTAAGTGAAGACCAAATACACTCACTACTTTAGCGAGAAGAGAAGCTAAAATGGCAAAAACTGAAAAGATCATCATCACTGTGGCGTTAACCGTGAATTTTAATCCTGAAAAAATAGCACTAAAAATATTTTCAGATTTTATATATTCTTTTTCATAACCGAGTTGTACGCCGATAACACCTTCTGAATGAACCGAGTAAATTTTATCTTTATTCGCTACTTTGATTTGTATATCTTGATCTTTAAATTCTGCGATTTTACTTTGCATCTGAGTGCCAGTACTTATAGCGATTCCGTTTATAGATAAGATTTTATCTCCAGCTTCTAGTCCAGCTATTTTAGCTGCGGAAGTGTCACTGGTAAAGCCTTTTATAACAGTACTCGGTACTATTTTAGGAAGACCAATGCTCATTGCCATTACTACAGCAATTAGAAAGGCGAATATAATATTAAAAGCTACTCCAGCAACGGCAACTACGGCTCTTGGTAATACTGGGAATTTGCGAAAAGGTTTTAAATCATCTAGATCTTTAAGAGTTTCTTCGCTGGTTTCATCGTGAGTTTCAGGTATTGCTACAAAGCCGCCTATAAGTAAAAAATAAAAACGAAACCTAGTTCCCCATCTTTTACAGATCTCTATATATGGTCCGAAAGGCATTCCTATACCGAATATTGGTGTCTGGAAGCCATAAAATTTAGCTGCAAGAAAATGCCCGAATTCGTGTACTACTATAAGTAAAGTTATAATCAGTATGCTAAGCAGAACGAAAAGAAAGTCCATCAGAGCTAAGTTTATCATGGTGACCTAAGCGTGTCTCTTTAAGTAGCTGAATTAGCGTGAAAAGCCTATGGATAAAAGCTTTTCGAAAAGTTTTTCGGGGCTTATTTTATTCATAGAGCCGTTATCTTTTTTGAAAGTTCTTTTATGGCTAGCTTTGGTGTTATAGATTTCATCGTAGCTAAGATAATCAAAGCTATACGGTCCAGAGCGTTTTGCTGAAGTTGGTCCATAGATTCCAATTATTTGTGCAGAGTCTGAATTATAGAGAGCATCTGCAGCTAGGTGTAGTGGACCCGTATCTACTCCTAGTATTAGATCGGCATCCTTGAAGAACATTCTCAGACCAGTAAGTCCTTTATCTAGAACTAGTGTGCATTTTTGATAATTATGCGGTAATAAATCATGGGTAATAGATTCTAGATAGGCTTTTTCGGAAGGAATGCCAGTGAGATAAAATTTAGCTGCTGGAAATTCTACGCTGATTTTCTCTATGATGCTTACCCAGTGGTTTTTAGACCAGAATTTAGTTTCCCAAGTCGCGCAGGGGATGAGTACTACTTTTCGTAAAGGTATATTTTTAGCAGAGCGTAAAATCTTTTTAGTTTTATAGGGTTCTGGAATCTTACCTTGAAAAAACTCATGAAAAAAAAATTCGCTGAGAAAAAAATTCGCTAATTTAAAATTATGCTCAACTACATGAAAATTCTTATCCCAAATAGAATGCTGTCTTAATTTCATATCATAAAGTAATCCAGCTATTTTCTCACGAGGTTCTGCAAAGCCTACTCTTCTTTCAGCAAGAGAGAATAAACTGATAAAACTAGTTTTAAGCAGTCCCTGAAAATCGATGACATAGTCATATTTTTCTTTAATAAGATCTCCCAGAGTGTTGATTATGCTGCTGAACTTTTTATCTTTCAGAGTATGAATTTTATTTATAAAACTAAGCTCTAGTAAGAGGTCTTGAAATTTTTCATAGATTAGAAAATCTATAGAGTAATTTAAATCATTAGCTTCCAGATTTGCATTTATATATTTTAGTGCAGGAAAACTGTGGACAATGTCCCCAAGTGCGCTTAATCGAATAATAAGTATTTTAAATTTAGTCTTTTTTTTAATTATTTTCGCTATAACCTATTACTACTGCTATACTCATGGTCTTCTCGTGACTGATGGATATATCCCATTTACTAAGACCTAATTTCTCTGCGACTTTAGCAGCATTGTTAATTAGTTTGACATACGGAGCTGAGGAATTCTCGTATTTAAGAATTAATATATCTTGAAAGCTAATTTCTTTTCCTATACCCGTGCCAAGTGCTTTAGCTACAGCTTCCTTTGCTGCGTATCTAGCCGCAATTCGATGATTGATAGAGGGTTTTAAACTTTTTTGATTTAAACCAAATTCTAAATAATCCTGTTCTTCTGTCGTGAGTATACGGGCGATAAACTTTTTGCCGTAACGTCTGAGAATTTTTTCTATTCTTTTAGGGTCGCAGAGGTCTGTACCGATTTTAATAGTCATAGATTAATATCCTACTAATTCCATGTAACCTTTGCCTGTGATTTTATTTTTACTAAACTCGCCATTAACTTCTATGGCTCCTTCATAATATGGATAATTATTCTGATGCTCCTGCTCTTTTAGGAGAGGTTTAATTTTAACTTTCAGATCTAGTTTTGGAATTTCCATAGTCCAAGAAATTGGGTATTCAGCACCACTATATTTACTTTTAAATTTTTCGGTACTGTTAAGAACTATATCTTGAGCTGTAAATGGATGTTTTTCACCAGCTGCATCTATGATAACACCACCACTGTGTGCCATATCCGTATTGTTTTCTTGATCTCTAAGTCTGTAATACATTATTTCGACATTATTTTCTAATTGTAAAGCGAACCAATCCCAGCCAGCTAAAGTACCTCCGAGTGAACTTGTGCTAAATTCTCTGTCTAGCCAACTAAATCCTTTAACTTTAAAGATCTGATCTCCGATTTGTATTTTTCCTTTACTGGCTAATTTTGAGATTGAATAATAGTATGAAGCATTACCAGCACCATTACTTTTTTGACTTAAACCATCAAGACCTTGTAATGTAACTGGTTTAACTGGTTTTAAGTTTAGTTTCATGCTTAGATCCTTATCTTGAGCCCTAAGGATTATGGGGAAAATATTTTCAGCATTAGCTTTAGGACTTGATTGAATAGACCAATTTTTAACCCAGACTTTATAAGGATTTATCCTAGCACCAGCCTGTCCTAAGCTTTCTCTGCCGAGTTTTTCAAAAGAATAGAATTTTTTATTGTGAATATCAGTAATAGCAAAGTGAGCCATATAGATCTCTTTAGTTTGCCAATTATTTAAGACGTTTTTCTTATCTTCTGCATCAAAAATAGGTTCTAGTCCGTTTCTAAAGATAGTTAATTGATAGCCGAATTCGTGACCATTAGCATCTTCTAAGTTTCCAGTATAGTACCACCATTCAGTTTTAAATTCTTCGTGACTACCATGATCTTGAGGGAAACTGAAATCATAGGGATCTAGCGCTTTCGCAAACTTAGTGTCTATTTCTTCATGCTTAAGTAATTCACTAGGTTTCTGAAGCTTAAAATGTTTTTCATTAAAAGGTGTATTTGAAAAGAATTTAGAGCTTAAAAATACGAGAATGAGCACTAAGCTAGAGATTAAAATTATTGGTAATTTAGAATTTTTTTTCTTCATCTAGAATGCTTCATCCTTTTCTAATTCTCTTGGTGAGACTTTGGATTGAGTCTGGCTTGGGAAGATAGCTGCGATCAAGGCTGCTGTTACTGATATTAGAGTTGCAAATAGTATACTCTTGAAATCCAGTGAGAAATTAATATCCCAACCAAAGGAGCGATGATTTATAACGAAAATCATTACCCAAGCCGAAGCAATGCCGAGTGGTATGGCAAAGATACTGGAAAGTAAGCCCATGGTAAAGGCTTGTAAGGAAATTGATCTTTGAATGTCTTGCTTAGACATTCCCAAAGCTTTTAAAAGAGCGAATTCTTTTTCTCTTTCAATAATCAAGGATAGTAAAGCACTGAATATGCCAAAAGCTGCTACTATCACTGCGATGATCTTTAATGCTGATGTTACTCTAAATGTTCTATCGAAAATCTCTAAAGATTCTTTGAGAAGTTCTTTATTTGAGCGTATATCAAAGAAAGTCGGAGAAAGGCTTTCTTTAGCAGCTTCAGTTTTATAAGCTTCAATATAAGTTTTTATTTTATCTAGTTTTGGACTGCTTTTTTGGTTTGTTAGTAGATGAATTTTATTTTTCTTAGGCTTCTCTAATTCTGTTTCGGTAGATTCTTTTAGAAAAATACCAAGCGAGCTTAAATTAGGATCTTCCCACAGTGAGCGATATAGGTCTTGATGCATCATTAAAAGACCTTGATCTGAACTGTAATCGCTAAATATTCCTAAGATGGTAAATGTCTGTAACCCTTTATCTGTTTGAAGTTTTACTTTATCATTGCATTTAATTTTATGTTTGTAGGCATAGGGAGCAGAAGCTATAAGACCTTCGCCTTTATCAAATTTACTCCAAATATCTTTAGTAGACTCTTTGAAAGTAAAAGAATTTTTTACAATAGGTAGGGAATTTATACTAGCAACTCTAGTTGAGCCATATTCACCAATTACATCTCGCAAGTGATATTCACTAATACCTATTATGTCTTCAGTCTGAAAGGTTTTAGTGAATTCTATTACTTTATTATTTAATGTTAGATGGTTACGATGTGACACTTGTTTTGGAGTGGATATGTAAATGTCTGCAAATAAAGAAGCTGAAAGCCAGTCTTCTACAGTATTTCGAAAACTATTAATGGCGATATCTAGTGAAAGGTAGAGAGAGATCGCTACCGTCAGTGCTGCAATCGCTATAGCATTACGGCTAAGATTCTTTTTAAGACTTCTTAGTGATATTAAAGAAGCTAATCCAAAAGTGTTTCTATAAAGCGGCTCTAAAATATAATCACTATGATAAGTGAGAAATGGTATGAAGCAGCTAAATCCAATAACCATTATAAATAAGCCAAAAAAGCAAGCTGAGATATTTTTTTCAAAAATCAAAAATAGTAATAGTGATAAAGAAATTAAAACTAAGCCTGCGATATTTAATTTTGGAAGATATTTTTTGACTTTCTCTTCAATGTCTATATTCTTTATAACTTTAGTGACTGGACTGTTACTAGCTTCGTAGGCTGGTATTAGCGCAGATAATAATGCCGCAAATACACCTATTAATCCAGCCTTGAGAAATGTGATATTACTGATATGTATCTGGCTTACTTGTAAAACAAAATAAAGATCATTAATAGTTCTTACGATAAAACTTAACAGAACATTTGCGAGTAGGTAGCCTAATCCTATGCCTATCAGTGAACCGATTATCGCAAATAGCAGTGATTCAAATATTATTAAAGAAAAAATTTCTTTTTGACTGACGCCGATTGTTCTGAGGAAGCCAAATATTTTGCGACGCTGAAGAACCGCAAATGTCATAGTGTTATAAATTAAAAAGATGCCAACCAGCATGGCTAAAAGACTTAGAGCACTAAGATTAGCATTGAAGGATTTGGTCATGGATTCTTGAGCTTGATTGCGCTCTGAGGATTTAATTAAAACTAGACTAGGATCTATGGCAAAGAGTATATTTTTTAATTCATTCTCTTCTTCTGGCTTCAGAATTAAATCTATTCTGCTTATATAGTTTTGTAATTTTAATAATTCTTGAGCTGTAGATATATCCATGAACAGCAAGTTATCAAGGGATGCACTAGCTGGAGCATTGTCTGAATCAATTAGACCATAAAGTTTTAGGCGATAGGTTTCGTCATTTTGATCTATCAGTAAAGGATCTCCAGGCAGAATTCTAAATTTCTCTGCAGTATGCTTTGTGGTGAAAAACCCTTCTAGTTTATTAATAAAAGCTGAGGGGTTATATTGCTTTCTGGAATTGAACTCTTTAAAAATACTTCTAAAAGCTATATCACTGAAGGGATCTATACCAATAACCTTGAGCAAACGATTATTCTTAGTGACGAAACCTTCTATAAGAGGAGTTACTGTGAGTTTATATTTATTCTCTAAATTTACAACCAGCTCTTCGTCTATTTTTCCTCCATTATTAATAATATGGTGAGTAGCTTTGCCATTTATAATTTCAGTGGAAAGCTCAAACGATTTTTTAGCAGATTCTATCGCTAAGTCTGTGGCTGTGATAATTGCGACAGAAAGAACTATGCCAGTTATTAAAGAAGCGAATTGCCAGATGTTTTTAGTTAAGAATCTAATACTTGAAAGATATAGTGATTTAGTTAACAAAGCAAAGTTTTCCCTTTAAATGTGTTCTAGAGATATGAAATGCTTATTCTCTAAATATAAAACTCGATCAGCATATCTTTTAAGATTCTGATCATGACTAACTAATATGGTCGTTGGTTTATATTCCACTCTGAGAGTTTGAATGAGATTCATTACTATTTCAGCTGTCTCTTGATCTAGGTTTCCAGTAGGTTCATCTGCAAGTAGGTATATAGGTTTATGAGCAAGGGCTCTTACAGTAGCAACTCGTTGTTGTTCGCCACCAGAAAGCTTCTCTGGAAAATCTTTTAAGCGATTAATCAAGCCTACTGTCTTGAGCATAGCTAGTGTGAATTCAATATTTTCTGGGGTGTTTATGCCATTTAATTCAAGCGGAAATAAAATATTTTCCTCTACGGTAAGTGTAGGTATTAGGTTATAGCTCTGAAATATAAGTCCAACATTCTTTCTTCTAAATAAAGTTCTCTCATTTTCTGAGATTCTTGCTAAATCTAAGTCTCCGACCAATAGTGAGCCAGTGTCAACTGTATCTATGCCGCTGATTAAATTGAGGAAAGTTGATTTTCCGGAGCCACTCGCTCCGAAAATAATAGTAAAACTACCAGGGTCGATTTTTACGCTAAGGTGACTAAATACTAGATGAACTCTTTCATCAGCTTCATAAAAGGATTTGGATATATTGTCTGCGATTATCAAGGCATTATCCATTTTCTCACATATTCTTAGGAATTGAAAACTTTATCACGGCAAACCCACGAATAATTAAGCAAAAATAAAGCAAGAAAATAAAAGCTGTTCAAGGAGGGTTATTCATGAGGAAATAGATTCATGAATAAGAATT
>RFQS01000089.1 GCA_009924885.1 Pseudomonadota bacterium
CATTGCAAGTTTATTTAGGGATTCTGAGTTGTTTTCATAAAACTGAAGAACTGGATTAAGAGGCTGCTGAGGAGCATGCAGATTAGAAGCTAGAGATTGATGCGTAATATCATTTTCTGCATTTTCCTTATCCTCATGATTCTCATCTGTTATTGGTGTATGAGAATTTTCCTGCTCTAATAAAGTGGAATTTGTGACCTGATTTTTAATATCAGATTTCGGCATATTATCAGTCGTGACAAGGTTTAAATTCATGCGTTTTTTATGTTATGCTTGCCGCTATGCGATTAGCTTGTTTTGTTTCATTGATTGATTTGAGTCTGTGAGTAAGATGAACTATATTATTTGCGCCGTCTGGAGCGAGTTTTTTAATTTTCGGAGCGGGCTCATCATGGTCTGCACCTGATTCAGCGTTAGCTATTTCATAGATAGAGTTAGAGATCTGTGATTGAATTGTTACTGATTTAGGATCATTCCAAATGCGCATCGTTAAGTCTAGTATTGAGTTGACTAGATATTTCCACATAAAACTTATTTGATAATCTTTAAAGAAATCCTTAAACTTAGGTTTCTCTTCCTGATTCTCTTTTGCTCTTTCTATTAATTTACGCATTCTTTGTAAACTGAAACTTATGTCACATGCGCCACCTGATGAATTGCGTAAAAAGCCAATTAATCTTGCATAAGGCGTATTAAGTTGATCCTTAATCGTAAAAGCACCGATTATACTAGAAATAGCTAGTGTTGGATAGCTATAGAGAACAGAGAGGTTTTCTAATTTTTTAGCTATACCTACATTCTCTGTAAGCTGTTTACTTAAAGTTCCTAAAAATTTCTTATAGAAATCAACATAATAGCCGACTGATTCCCCCATGCTTTTAAAAGATTTTTGTACATTAGCGATGACGCCAGTGTTGCGGTCATTACTGCCATTTTATGGGAGAGAAATAGTCCTAGCGGAATTCCTAAATTAGCAGGTTCTTTAACCGTAAATTTTGCGATCATTGAAAACCTAGTTAAGGCGTCTACTAAATCATTTTTTGCTAATGATTCTATCCCCATTAAAATATTACCGAGGGGGTTTACTACTTTTGACCACCACATAGAGATGTCACCGATTTGTTTTTCGTGGTTTTTTCCGAAGCCTGTAACTCTAACTAATGCATCCAAGCCGTGTGTGATTGAACCAAATACGGAGAGTGGTATTTGTTTTTTTGTAATTAAATCTGTGATAGGTCTAATGCCATTAAAAATGGTCTCAAAAGTTTTATTAGTATATTTAGGGAGTTCTGGAGTACTTTCTTCTGGGCTTTCTTTAATGAGTTGAGGTGCTTGACTGTAAATGCCTTTAATTAACTCTTTCAAAGAATCTTTTATGCTGAGTTTAGATTCTTGATGTGGAACATTAAGACTTATTTCGGTTAGAGAATTTTTTATAGCATCATCAGTAAATTTATGTAATCCTTGATGAGATTCTTCTAAGTGAGAACCAGTAATAATTCCAGCACTAGCTTTAAGAAAAGTTTTTAATATATCAAGGCTAATATTTTGTTCTGGAGTAGAGGAGTCTAAAAACGCTCCAAAAGAATGCAAAAAATCACGAAATTCTTCAGTTTGGTGAAAATTTGTTTTACTTGAAAGTATTTTAGTGTCATGAACAGAGTTTTCTGTTAATTGAGCTTCTGGAGTGGAAAGAGTGCTTTTATTTACTAAATTAGTTGTTACTTCTGGCTTAACGTGTTTATCTTCTTGTTGACTTACTAGTCCAACAGGCTCTTGAAGTTTAGCTTGTTCGGATGTGATGTTTAGCACGAATATGCGAAGTGTTGTAGATATATATTAACATATTGACCGTGAGGTACTTGTGTAAATATTAAATACGAAATGATGTTACAATAATAACAAGTATTTTAAATGTTGGTAATCAAAACTAATTCCAATATTCTTTCAGCACAGCGAATGTGTAGCTGATAATGGCTTTTTGAGATTCTTTAATCAAGAATCCTGTAAATTTTTTTTATTTTATTTCTTATATTTTCATACCTTAAATGGCATTAATTACAAATACGCTCTCTCCAGAGCAAAGTATAACTTCTTCTTTAGGCAGTATTGAGCCTGAGATAAAGCCTGCTGCTGAAACGAAAGAAGGAGGAGAAGATTTTTCTCAGTCATCTTCTAAGCTTTTTGTGAAGAATTTAGCTCAGGCAGAGCTTAAGGATCAGCAGATCCTTAATGGCAACGTTGCCGAAATTGAAGTTCCGCAACAGTCCCTTAATAATGAACTAAATTTAGAGAATAAAAAAGAAGTAGAAGTTTCTGAAAATCAATTTTTTAAGGCTGTTCAGAAAGTTCTTAGTCCTGCAATAGAGGGGTTAAATAAGGGATATAGACCTGTAATTATTTCGTCAATTGGCGCAGCATTACATTTTCTAGATAGTTTTGTCGAAAGTTCTAACTTACCTCCAGCGATAAAAAAACTATCTTATAATGCTTCGATTTGGTATTCAAAGACTATAACTGTTTTACCGAATGCCCTAGCAGGTATAAATTCTCTTGTAAAAAATGATTTTATGGATGGTATTTCGAGAATTTATTCACTGGTCGCTAAGTTATTTCAGTCAAAACCTGCTAATTTTAGCGTTTCTTCTGGATTCTTTCCTGGTGTACAAATGGCGAAATTAGCTATAGGCAAGGAAAAATATGATGCTCAAAATTTTAAATCCTTTGGAGAAAATATAAATTTTTTTCTTAGTGGGCTGAAGAATAGTATTAAGGATTCATTTAATAAATTGAAAAAAGGTGAGGATCCTATTGAAAATATTTTAAAAATTATAGTTCCCACAGGGCTGATTTCTTCTACTTTAATTGGTTCAAGTATTATTGGAGACGAAGTTAGTACTGCTAAGGCTAAGTCTATAGGTGCTGTTAGAAATTTAAGTGGTGCGGGTGGAGATTTGTGGCTAATGTATAAAGCCTATAAAGAAGCGAGGGAAAAGTATGGAGCCGATAGGGCATTAGCTGAAGTGCTGAAGAGTAATGACTTTAAGGTTGGATTCCCTTATACACTTATCTCTATAGGTGAACTATTAAATAGATCTGTCCCTCCTCCACTTCGAGATAGTCTTGCGCAATTATTCTGTGGTGCAAATGAGACTATTTCTGCTTTCTGGGGGATGGTCTCAAAAACTAATGAAACAGCATCTAGTTTCGCTAAAACATCACCGCATTTAGAATATCAACCTGCTTAAACTTTTTTTATTTAAAGTATGATACCCTTATGAAAGTAAGGGTATCGTGTGATGAATAATACTGAAAATAAAATATTAGATAACTTAGGAGTAAAATCTCTAAAAATTACAGATGAGGGCTTCCCTTTGTCTTTAACTTCAATTATTGATGCACCTAAAAAGCTTTACTATATTGGTGATATTGAGCTGCTTAATGAAGCTAATAATATCGCTATAGTTGGAGCACGTAATGCTGATCTTTACGCTAAGCATTTTACAAATTCTTTAGTAAAAGCATTCTCTCCTTATCCAGCGGTTATCGTTAGTGGTGGTGCTAAGGGGATTGATATGACAGCTCATGTTGCTGCTCTGGAAAATTCTATGCCGACTATTATCGTCCTTGGTACCGGCATATTAGCTTCTCAGTTTGATATGAATTCTTTTTTTATTAAAAAGCTTAGAGAGACGAAGGGATCTTTAATTATCAGTGAATTTGAGCCTTTTGCACCAGCTCAGCGTTGGACTTTTGCTTATCGCAATCGTTTAATAGCAGCCTTATCTAGATCTACAGTGCTGATTCAAGCTGCTAAAGAAAGTGGCTCTTTAATTACGGCTAGGTATGCACTGAAATATAAAAAGAACCTCTTCGCTTTTTCGGCTCAAGGGTTGAATGCTAATTTTGTAGGGAATCATGAATTATTAAATTCAGGAAAAGCGAGATTTTTAAATTCTGCTGAGGATGTTATTATTGAGCAGTTTCCATCTTTGCGTTCAAGGAAGACGAATGAGTGTGCTGTAATTTCCAGCGATGCTAAGCCTGCGACATCACTGTCATGTGCGAGCAAGCAGAAACACAAGCTTCGCTTACAGCAGGCAGATGAAGACGACGAAAACGAAGAGATGGGAATTCGCAAGCAGTACCCAGATGCTTTATTAACTCTGATTGAATCAGGTATTCACAGTTTTGAGCACTTGAAAATAAAGTCTGAAATAAATCCCACTACTCTCTCCATGCTGCTTTCCATGCTTGAGGTGAAAGGGAAAATAGGTAGAGCTATTAATGGAGAGTTCTTTAGGATTGCTGGTTAAAAGCTTTATTAAAGATTTCGTTATATACGTCAGAATTCGTATTGGATTTAAGGTTGCAGTTTATAGGAGCAAAAATAAAAACACCAGAGCCAACTCTTTCGTAAGAACCATCCATCGCTACGGCAGCACCACTTACGAAGTCTATTACTCTTTGGGAACTCTCATTATCGAGGTATTGAAGATTTACGATGACAGTATTTCGTGATTTTAAATTTTTCACTATTTCCATACTATCTTCAAAGCTTCTTGGTTCTATAACTAATATGTTCATGGATTTAGATTTCGTAGTAACAGCTTCTAGATGATGACTGTTAATATTTTTACTTCCAAATATAACATCCATTGATCCATTCTCCGATGATTTTCTGTCTAGTTCTTTTAATTTGGCTTCCACTTCACGACTAGGAGCTGGTATCTGAGAATCCTTCACGGCAAATAAACTATCAAAACCATCATCTAGAGAATCCGATTTGGGACCTAACCATAACCTATTTATATTGAACATAATTTATTTCACTCCTTACTTTAACCAAACAACGCTTTTCCAATTCTAATCATTGTTGAACCACGCTGAAGAGCAGCACAATAATCACTAGACATTCCTATAGATAAGTCAAATTCTGCATTTGGTCTTTGATTTTGTAAAAGACTAAGAAGATTTCGCATTATTCTAAAATTTTCATCTAATATTGATTCTGAGCTAAGATGGGCATTCATTGCCATCAATCCACGAATCTCAATATTTTTAAAATTAAGTAAATCATTTAATTCATTAGTAAAGCTAGAGGGGCTGAAACCATTTTTGTTAGCTTCATTTGATATATTAATTTGAATTAATACGGCTTGCCTGATGCCAAGTGAAGCAGAGCGTTCATCAATACTTTTTAAAAGCTCTAATGAATTTACAGATTGGATGAGCCTGAAATTGCCGACGGCTTTCTTTACTTTATTTTTTTGTAAAGTGCCAACAAGATGCCATTCAACATCGTTGTTAAAATTATTACTGATTCTGTTTATTCTATCTAAAGCAGAAACCACGTAGCTCTCTCCGAAAATTCTAATACCTTCTGAATAAGCTTCGATGACCTGTTCGTCGCTTGCATATTTACTAACTGCAATAAGTTTTACGTTCTGTTGCCTCGCAAAATTGCTAATGTTTTTATTTATTTTATTTAGTTTTTCTTTTAAGCTCATCTCTAGAGGATTTTTGAGTGTTTTTGGGCCGAAACTTGGCCATGCTTATAGAATCCTATCAATCTAGTGTTCTGTCAAGAGTTATTTCTGGATATTTTGAGAATTAATCCTTCTGTATTCTTGAGATATTTGGGGGGGGGCTGTTGCCAAACGTGCAAGTTCAAGGCTGAGGAGGACGAATGACCGCAGTGTACTTAACGTACATGAGGATCATGAGGACGACGAAAACGCAGAAATTGGAGTTTGGCAACAGCCCCAAGAAATAAAATAGCCCCACTGAGGAGACAGCAGGGCTAACGCACATTGCATACGACTAGTACGATGCAAAATTTATAAAATTGATGCCCGAATACATTCGGGCACTTAGTGACCTAGTTTGATTAGTTACAGTTAAGTTAGTTACAGTTGTGTTACGTTACGAAAATTAAATGTGGAGCTTATTCTATGGTAGTAAATCTAGTAGCTGTTGCGGTTGAGCATTAGCTTGTGAAAGCATTGCTACTCCAGATCTTTGCAGTATTTGTTGCTTAACCAAGGAGCTACTCTCTAGTGCCATATCGGCATCAATGATTCTAGATTGAGAAGCTTCAAGATTTACGATTGATGTGTCTTGAGAGTCAATTTTACTCTCCATGCTTCCCTGAAGAGCACCTAAGTGTGATCTCATACGGGAAAGATTATCAATCATTTTGGTTATGTCATCTAAATTACCATGTGCTTGTGCAGTATTTGCATATGAATTAATAGTAGCTCCAGCCACTCTGAGGCGACTTAAAGTGAAACCTGGAGTGCTAGAATTTTCTACTAACTGTCCGCCATCGTGCAGGAAATATTTGATGATGCTAAGAGCTTTATTACCAACCAAACTTGCAGCAGGTGGGGTTGCTGTTCTATTACCAAGTACTGCTCTATTGCTATCGTAGGCATCTAATAGTAAGTCATCCATGGAATTCGCTTGGTTGGTCCCAGTATCTAAAAATGTTTCAAGCCAATCATCAAGAGATGCACTGTTAGCGCCTTGAGCCGTTAATTCAGTTCTTATGTCACCTATTACCTTGGTAACATAGTCGAAGCTCGCTGTTCCAGCTAGAACTTCTGCTGCCGCCGAGTTTTGAGTTGCGGTAAGTGGAGTATAAGAATAGTTAGCATCTATATTTATTCCTCTTTCAGGGACGAAAACTGGTGTTGCGACTACTGTTTTGTCAACATAAGCTGGACCAAACTGTAAATTAGTAATCTCACTAAACGTAATGCCACTTTGAATAGTTCTATCGGTTTGATTAGTTCTGTCAGTACTAGGACCTTTAAGTAGCCCTACGCTGTTAAACCTTGTCGTGTTTGAGATATCTTCGACGTTTTTTACGCGTTCGTTAATTTCTCGCTGTAAAGCATTTCTTTCATCGGCACCATTGGTACCGTTGGTTGCTTGGATCATGAGCTCTCTTACTCTCTGCAAATCATCTTGCATCGCTTGGAGCTGACCTTCTGTTACTTGAATTAAACTTATGCCATCCATTTGATTTTGGATAGTTTTTCGGTATGCTCTAACATCAGAAGTTATTCTCTGAGCGATAGTCATACCAGCTGCATCATCACCGGCGGTATTAACTCTTTTACCGTTTGATAATCTTTTTGATGTAACTTCTAATTCTCTATTATTCGTTCTTAAAGCTGCCTGTGCGTCAAGGCTTAGCCTGTTTGTGTTAATTACTAGTCCCATTGTTCTCCTCCAAATTGACTTTGTTGTTTTGTTTTGTGCGTTTTGTAAACTTGTGCGTTGCTTACAAGTATATAAATCGGTAACAGTGGGGAAACCTAGGTCGGGAGGATGCTTGAAGTTTTAAGTAATTTTTAGCTTTCAAGGCTAGTGCTCAAAAGCTAATCTAGAAAGATGATTCTATAATATCTAATTTAATTTAATTTCAGTATATTCTTGGAAATGCTTAATTAGGAAGGGTTAGAGCTAAGTTATAAGTGCCATGAATATTATTCGGGGCTAGACCTTTTCACTAGTGTCTATCTTATAGTCACAAAGCTTAGAAATAAGTTCAAGGCATCTATTAGATTCACTTTCAATAGGGGTTTTCATCTCTGGCATATAAGGTTCACCAAACTTAATTAGCACTTTACCATCTGCTCTGTAGCTGATACCAGTAGGAACTATGGGAGTTTTAGTTAATCTCGACATAAATACCGCACCGTTATTAGGTTCTCCGAGATATTCTGTTTTAGAGCGTGTACCTTCTATAAAGATCACTAATTTCCACGCTTCTTTATTAAGAATTTTTTTTACTAATTTTAGGGTTGAGCTTCCTGTATTATCTCTGTCTACAGGAACAGCAGATAAGAGGCTAATAAGGTAGCCGAGCATGGAGTTAGAAAATAGCTCACGCTTAGCTAGGAAGCTAATAGGTGGTCTAATAAATAGTCCTAACAAAGGTGGATCATTTAAAGAGCGATGATTAGCTGCAAAAATATAATTTTTATTTTGATCGAATTTTTCTCCAGTAAATTCCACTTCTACTTTATATAGGAAATTAAAATAGAAGGAAAGAAAAAAAACTCCTATTAACTGAGAGATGTGGCTTAAGGTAGAGCCGTAAAAATTTTTCAATTCAAATTTTTGTTTAGTTTCATTCATAGAGAAAGAAAGCCTTAAGTCTTGCTATCATAGCTTATTATAAAATGGTTTTTTTTGAAACAAAGGCTAAAATTTCACTAGATCCTATAGTAGGTCTTGTACAAAAAGCTAGTGAGGACAGTAATTCACAGAAGCTGCTTGCCATAGTCGGTTCGGCGATGGATGATGCTGGAAAGTTAATAGTTCCAGATGTGGTGAATCAGGCTGCTTTAGAGATAGTTCAGCAAGGGCTAAACATGGAGTATGCTCCGAGTGGTGGTTTGAAGGATTTAGCTCCTTTGATTACTGAGGAGTTTGTCGGCAAGGATAATTTACAGAAACTTTACTCTGAAAATATTCGCCGTGCTGAAGTGGTTACTGGTGGCGGTACTAACGCGATTTCTCTTTCCTTGATGACCTGTACTAAATCTAATGATCCTATAATCGTCCAAAGACCACATTGGGCGGGCTATGACAGCGTGGCTTTAGGTATAGGGCGCAGTAATCTTATTAACTTTGAGCTTTTAGATAAAAATTTAAAATTTAATCTTGATAGCTTGGCTAAGGCTTTAAATTTCGCTGTTAAGTCTTTACCGCTGGATTCTACGAGCAAGATTACTCTTATTTTAAATACTCCTTTCGATAATCCTTTAGGTAAGGAAATTAGCCATGCTGATTTAATGGAAATAGCTAGTCTGCTAGGTACTTATAAAAACCAGAAATTCTTGGTGATTTTAGATATAGCTTATATAGACTTTGGACCTACTGCTAAGGACTATACGAAGTTATCTTTTGTCAGTGATTTCTTTAA
>RFQS01000090.1 GCA_009924885.1 Pseudomonadota bacterium
ATTTGTTCTAACGGTAAATTAAAAATATTCGATAAAAATATCGGTATAGTACGCATCCATATAGAAGAGGATGCTGGGAAATTAGTTCACAACTCAGACAATAGTGCTGATAGGCTTCATGGCTCAGATTATAGCTTAGTGGATTTAAATCGTGCAGGAACTCCTCTCATAGAGATAGTTTCAGCTCCAGACATACGCAGTGGTGAAGAAGCTGTGGCTTATGTAAAAGAATTACGTAAAATTTTAATGGCTTTAAATGTCTGTGACGGTAATATGCAAGAGGGTTCACTTAGATGTGATATTAATATTAGCTTAAATAAAGCAGGGGAACCATATGGGACTAGAGCTGAAATAAAAAACGTTAATAGCTTTAGATCTATAACTAGAGCCATTGAATATGAATTCAAACGTCAGTCACAGCTTTTAGATTTAGGTGAAAAAGTGATTCAGGAAACCCGGTTATTTGAGGAAAATTCTGGTAAAACCTTTTCTATGAGAAGCAAAGAAGACTCACATGATTACAGATACTTTCCAGAACCAGACTTAGTTCCATTAAACATAGATTTAAATTTTATTACTAAGACGAAAGAGGAATTACCAGAACTACCTAGCCAAAAGAGACTTAGATACGTCGCTGAATTCGCTATTACAGAAGAGGCTGCCACTATTATTAGTGATGATTTTGCTTTAGCTTCTCTATTCGAAGGAACTATTATTTTAGGCTCTGATTCAGTAAAAGTCGCCAACTGGATAACTGGTTCGGTATCTGCATACTTAAATGCTAATGAAACCTCGATTAATGAAACTAAATTAACTGCTGAAAACTTAAATGAAATGATTAATCTGATTCAAGATGGAACCATTTCGGACAATATTGCGAAAATATCTATCATTAACGTGCTTTTAGAGAAAGGCGGCTCTGCTATAACGATAGTAGAAAAAGAAGGTCTCGCTCAGATAGCAGATCCAGCTGAAATCGAAGCGATAATTTCTGATATCATAAAAGCCAATCCTACTCAAGCAGAGCAGTTCAAGCAAGGTAATATAAAGATCAAAGGATTTTTCGTAGGTCAGGTTATGAAGATCACTCAAGGTAAAGCTGCACCACAGTTGGTTAATGATTGTTTAGATAAATTACTTAGCTAGTTGAGACCACTGCACAACTCCATTTTCTGCGTTTTCGTCGTCCTCAGCCTTGAAACTGCACGTTGTGCAGCGGGTCTCTAATTTATTGCTGTGGAACTTTGCCTTCTGCTGCTCCAGCACCGCTGCCTAAAGCTTTTATACTATCCCTAGCGAAATAAATTAAATCCTTAACCCCAGGTATACTCGCAAACGGACCGACCCCTTTCATCGCATCTTTTACAAGTTTAAGTAAAACCAAACCAGCCCCACCATAAATTAATTCATTTTTTTCTATCGATTCACCAGAGATAGCCTTGCCAGCAATTAAACCAGCTAAGCCTACTTTTGCAAGACCATTTGTGACATCTACAACTCCAGGTACTGCTGGATCTTGCCATTTAAACCAAGTTTTAAAAGTATTAATAAAATCAGTAGCTGAAGTGAGAGCTAAAAGCCCAGCTCCACCTAAAGCTAAATGCGTCAGTAAACTATTAGTTTTTTTACTTGTTCCAGCCTTATCTAAAGCGTAACCAGCAGCTGGAATCGCATCTCCGACTAGGCCTGAAGCAAAATTAAAAACTTTTGCGGCTGAGTCTTTTAAAAATCCTAAACCACCAAGCCAAGCACCAGAGGCTTTCGGATCGAGATTTAAATTCTTGGGATCTGAAGGATTTGTTATCTCTTCAATAGCTTCTTGATAAGGAGAAATTTTAGTATTATCGGCAGAAGCTGGCGCTGTTAAAGCTGAAGCATGAGGTGGTATAACAGCCAACGCTGAAGCATTTTCGCGAGTTTCGCTATTAGAATTTCCAGTTTCTGGTAAATATGGGACTATACGCCCAGAACTATCTATACCGACAGGCGGAACTGTAACTGAGTATTCTCCCGTTAATGGCTTAATAGTGGTCTGATTTACAGCCAATTAAAATACCCCTTTTACAGGTAATTTCTATGAGATTCTATTTTCGGACAATCCCATATAGAATAAAAAGCTATAAATATATTTTTTTGATAAATAAAGCTTTCAATATCTTTCCCTACAAAAAACATTAACAGCAAGCTAAAATTAGATTTCAAGAGACGAGCAAATTAGATTAAGTTAATTCCAGCTCTGTTCAAAACATGAAAGAAAACGCAGAAATAACTACAGGTGCTAAAGCGCTATTAAAAGAGTTAAGAAAACAGGGTGTGAAAAGATTCTTTGGCTACCCTGGTGGTGTCCTACTGGGTCTTTATAACGAACTTTATAATGAAGAACATTTATTACATATCTTAGTTAGACATGAACAAGGTGGCTGCCATGCAGCAGAAGGCTATGCGACTACCAGCGGTAAAGCGGGTGTAATGTTAGCTACTAGTGGACCTGGCAGTACTAATTTAGTATCTGGAATCGCTAACGCTTATATGGACTCCACTCCAATAGTTTGCTTAACAGGTCAAGTACCTACAGCTGGTATCGGAAGTGATTTTTTCCAGGAAGCAGATATTTCTGGGATTACTTACCCCATAGTAAAACATAGTTATTTGGTAAAAAAACCTGAAAACCTCGCTAGATGCGTAGCTAATGCTTTTCATATAAGTACTACTGGTAGAAAAGGGCCTACATTAGTAGACATGCCAAAAGACGTTCTAAATGGTTCTTACACTGTCACTAATGAAAACACCACAGATAACTATAAGCCAGACATTAAAGGTTATAAACCTAAAATTCATGGAAATCCTCGCCAGATCACTTTAGCTGTAAATAAAATTCTAAAAGCTAAAAGACCAGTTCTTTATATCGGTGGCGGTGTAATTCACGCAGGTGCCTCTAAATTAGTTCAAGAATTAGCTGAAAGCTGTATGATACCAGCGACTACCACTCTTATGGGGAAAGGGGTAATACCTCATAGGCATCCATTATTTATGGGTATGCTCGGTATGCATGGCACAGCTTATGCTAATTATGCCGTTTATAACTGTGACTTACTTATAGGTATAGGAGTTAGATTCGATGACAGAGTGACTGGAAAGCTAGAGGCTTTCGCTCCAGACGCAGATATTATCCATATAGATATAGACCCTGCTGAAATAGGTAAAAATAAAAATATGCGCCCCGAAGTAGATATACCTATAGTCGGTGATGCTTATCACATACTTAAAGATCTTCTTAAAGAGATAAATCATCGCAAAGTCAATAGCGAAGAATGGCTCAAAAAAATAGACGAGTGGAAAAGAGAGTATCCTCTTGACCATGACCCTATTTCAGATAGATATATCAGCCCACAGCATATTTTAAAGCACTTCTCTAAAGAGCTTGGCGATAAAGCTATATATTCAACAGACGTAGGTCAGCATCAAATGTGGGCTGCACAGCACTGCGAAATAAATCATCCTCGTCAATGGCTCACCAGTGGTGGAGCTGGAACTATGGGCTATGGACTTCCAGCCGCTATGGGAGCTGCTGCTGCACTTGAAGATTCTAAAGGTACTGCTGAAGACAGATCTACTGAAACTGTAGTAAATATCACTGGTGATGGTAGTTTCCAGATGAATATTCAAGAATTAGGCACTTTAAAAGCTTATAACCTAAAAGTTATAAACTGCATATTTAATAATAATAATCTTGGCATGGTAAGACAGTGGCAGGAGCTTTTCTATGATGGAAACTACTCTCATGTAGATTTAAAACACGGTAGCCCAAATTTTTCTAAAGTGGCGGAAGCTTATGGTCTTAAAGGCTATAGACCTGAAACTAGAGATGAATTAGAAGAAATAATTAGAGAATCTATAAGCGATGAGGAAGCGACAGTAATCGACTGCCCTATGGCTTATGATATGAATGTCTGGCCTATAGTTCCAGCTGGTGGTTCTAATATGGATATGATGGGAATTGGTAGCAGTACTTTAAAGCTAGAAACACCAGAATTTGACACAAGTGATTATGTCTAAATGTTTACAAGGTACTATTGAGAACAACCAAAAGGCAGAACCTGAAGTTCGCGATCAGTATCAGAATGATCAAATTCAAGTCATCGGTGCAAGGCAGCATAATTTAAAAAATCTGAATGTCAATATTCCCAAAAATAAACTAGTGGTCATCACTGGTGTAAGTGGTTCAGGGAAGAGCAGCCTTGCCTTCGACACTATTTTCGCAGAAGGTCAAAGACGTTACATAGAAAGCCTTTCAAGCTATGCAAGACAATTTTTAGGTCAACTCGATAAACCAGATGTAGAAGAAATTAAAGGTCTTAGCCCAGCTATAGCTATAGATCAAAAATCTACTTCTCATAATCCACGCTCTACAGTCGGTACTGTAACTGAGATATATGACTACTTCAGACTACTCTTCTCTCGCACTGGTACTCCCCACTGCCCAGTCTGTGATACTAAAATCGAAGCCCAAACTATAGATCAGATCATAGATAGCATAATGCTTCTAGAAGAGGGGCGTAAAATACTAATACTCGCTCCATTATTACAGGGAAAAAAAGGTGAACACCAAAACCTTTTCTCAAGCCTTAAAGCCGATGGCTTTATGCGCATTCGTATCAATGGAACGCTTTACACGCTAGAAGAGGCCATCAAACTTGATAAAAATAAAAAGCATGATATAGATCTGGTTGTTGATCGTATCGTTATCAAAGACAGTGCAAGAAGCAGAATCAATGACAGCGTTAGCCTTGCCTTAAATAAAGGTGAGGGGAAAGTTATTATCCAAGAACTCTTTGAGGATGAAAGCTCTAAAGATCATCTATTTTCAGAACTATATTCCTGCCCTAATGGTCACGGTAGCATACCAGAATTAGATCCTAAATTGTTTAGCTTTAACACTCCACATGGCGCTTGCTCACACTGTTCTGGGCTGGGAGTCGAATTCGATTTTTCTGCTGAATTAATAATCCCGAATGATGAATTAAGCCTTAAAGAAGGAGCTATCGCTCCTTGGGCTAAAACAAATAATGTTTACTACGAAGCACTACTAGAAGGACTTTCTAAAAAATTAGGATTCTCAATAAATAAAAAATTTAAAGATTTAGGCGAGGATAAGCAGCAAATTATCCTTCATGGCTTAGAGAATGATCTCATTACGATAAATACTGACAAATATCCAAGCCTTGGCTATGCAAACTATCAGACTCATTACGAGGGAGTTATACCTCAGTTAGAGAGAAGGTATAAAGACACCAACTCCGATTCATGGAAAGCTGATATAGAAAAATTTATGATAGAAAGACCTTGTCCAGAGTGTCATGGTTCTAGACTAAGGGCTGAGGCACGTGCAGTAAAAATAGCGAAAAAAAGTATCCATGAACTATGTGAACTATCCATAGAAGATCTATATAATTTTTTTGAAGAATTAAACAGTAAACTAACTGAAACCCAGAAACTAATCGCAGAGAAGCTTCTACATGAAATTAAAGTCAGACTTAAATTCTTAATCGATGTGGGACTTGAATATTTAAGCTTAGCTCGTACAGCTAAAACGCTCTCTGGTGGTGAAGCTCAGCGTATTCGTTTAGCTTCACAGATAGGCTCTGGTCTCTCTGGTGTTCTATATGTTTTAGATGAACCGTCTATTGGCTTGCATCAACGTGATAACGCTCGTTTACTAAAGACCCTAAGGCATCTTCGTGATCTTGGTAATACAGTACTAGTCGTAGAGCATGATGAAGATACCATGAGGCACGCTGACTGGATTATTGATATAGGATTAGGTGCTGGAGTACATGGTGGAACCCTGATAGCAGAAGGGAAATTTAAAGATATACTAAACAACAGTGAGTCTCTAACTGCAGCCTACCTGTCACGTAGAAAACAGATTCCCGTTCCTAATAAATACCGAAATGGTAACGGTCACATGATTACACTAGACGGTGCAAAAGCGAATAATCTTCAGAATCTATCTCTAGATTTACCTTTAGGTAAATTCATCGCTGTAACTGGAGTCTCTGGTTCAGGTAAAAGTACATTAATAAATGAATTACTCTTACCTGCTGTGCAAAATAAATTAAAATTAAAAGTCGCCTTCCCTAATAATATCCAAGGTATTCAGGGAGTAGAAAATATAGATAAAGTAATAGTTATAGACCAGAGTCCTATAGGTAGGACTCCTCGTTCTAATCCTTCTACTTATACTGGTGCCTTTGACCCAATCAGAGAGCTGTTCAGCCAAACCATCGAAGCTAAAGCTAGAGGATACAGTCAGGGAAGATTCAGCTTCAATGTAAAAGGTGGCAGATGTGAAGCCTGCTCTGGGGCGGGTCTTATCGAAATAGAAATGAATTTTTTACCTTCAGTTTTCATCAACTGTGAAGTATGCAAAGGTAAAAGATATAATAAAGAGACTTTAGAAGTTAAATATAAAGGTAAGTCTATTTACGATGTTTTAGAAATGACGGTAGAAACGGCGGTAGAATTCTTTGAAGCCATACCTAAAATAAAAAACAAATTACAGACCTTACACGACGTAGGCTTAGACTATATTAAATTAGGTCAGTCAGCTACCACCCTCTCTGGAGGTGAAGCCCAGAGGGTTAAGCTCGCAAACGAGCTTGCTAAAAGGTCTACAGGTAAAACCTTATACTTACTAGATGAGCCAACCACAGGACTTCACTGGCATGATATAGAGTTATTACTACTCGTCTTAAATCGCTTAGTCGATTCTGGGAACACCGTTCTGGTGATAGAACATAATCTAGATGTGATTCGCCAATGTGATCACATTATAGATTTAGGACCAGAAGGTGGTGCGAAAGGCGGTCAAATAGTAAAGATTGGCACTCCTAAGCAATTTATTAAGGATACTGATACCCACACGGCTAAGTTTTTAGCTATGATGGACTAATGCAAACTGTTCTTGAAATTGGAAGCGGAAGTTATAAACTTTGTAAACTTGGTGCTTTCACTGAAAAATTTGAAAGCAGTTTAGGTAAAAACCTTATAGATTTAGCTGAAGCTAAAAGGCTTAATCCAGAGTCTATAAAAGTTGCTATAAAAAACTTAGATGAAAAAATTCTTCCATTCTTAAAAGCACGCGGAGTAGTCAGTCCAGAGGTACTAGTCTTTGCTACTGCAGCTATAAGACTCAGCATGGCAGATCCACTTAAAAGTGGTGAGAATTTTCTTAAAGAGCTTATTAACAGAGGCTTTAAAAACATTAGAGTATTTTCCGAAGAAGAAGAATGTCTTTATGGAGCGAAGGCAGTCATAGACGAAGTTCGTGCATTAAGACCTAATTTAAAAAACTTTCTAATACTAGATACTGGTGGTGCTAGTCACCAACTCGTACAAGTAGTAAACCTTGAGCCTGTAAAATATAAGTCATTCCCCATTGGCTCTCACACCGATTTAAGCACAAACAGCTTACCAGACTTAATCAGTGATGGGTTTTTAGAAAGCTCAAACTTAGTAATACTAGGTACTACAGGGCAGATATTAGCTGGAGCAGATAGTCTATCTAGATCCCGTGATGTTTACAGCGATATAGAATCGCTTAATATTAGACTAGAAGCTGCTTCCATAACAGAACGTAAAATAGTTTTAGAGTATATGGTTAGTGACCCTAAAATCAGAGAACTCTTCGTTGAATATCGCTTAGCGATTCTGCCCCAAGCGATTAAAATCATCTTAAATGTTATGAAGCAGTTAAAAAGCAATGCCCTGCTGAATTCCAAACAAGAAGCGATTCAATTTATATCTAAAGTAGGGTTTTGATTGAAATTTATCTAAGCGAGACTATTTACTAGCCAATCTTTATAAGCAGCATTAATATTCGAAATTGGTATTTGCAATATAGCTGGGCAAGTATAGCTATGCTTCGCTAAAATTAATTTTTCTATCTCTGCGTAATTATCATTTTTAGTTTTCATGATAATTACAAATTCATCATTTTTTTCTAAATTACCTTGCCATTTATATATGGAATTAACATTAGAATAAATATTTGCACAAGCAATTAAACCAGACTCTAAGAGACTCTCCGCTAATAAATCTGCATTGGATTTAGAATCTGTAGTCGTGTATATGAGGCAATGTGTCATCAGAGTATATTATAAAATTAAATGAATAAAAGACCCTTCCCTAAGTTATAAATAAACTAACTAGCTTGTTCGATCATACGATCTCTTATCCATGGGATTCTGGCTAAATTATAAATTATCTCACCTTTAAAATTGCCAAATTTACCAACAACTTTGCCATGATCAGCTAAATCTCTAATAGCTTCTTCTTTCTCTGATTTTTCCTGAGCAATTCTCACTTGCTCTTCATTTATAAGAGGTTTCACAACAGTGCTTGGAACAATAGCTGGAGTTGAATTATTCTCAACCTTTTCAGCAGGCTTAACTTCTTGTTTTTTCCTAACTACTAAAAGTGGATTTTTATAACTCATTGCCGCAGGGTTACTTACACCAGAATTATCTTCATTAAAAAACATTTCAGCGGCACCGTTACCATCTAATTTCACAAGCTTACTGGTATCAGCCTCTGGATATAATTTATGAACAATCTCTTGCTGTTCTTTAAAAGTTTTTGTGTATTTAGTTCTAACATTACCAAGATATTTATCATTTTCATCAAAGACCATAAAGGTTGATCTAAATCCATTAGTGTACTTCTCCCACTTAGCAAGGGTATTTTCCGACCCTTTTTCACCATGGTCACAAATAAATAAAGATCTAAGATTAGGGTCAGCAGTTAAGTTTTTTAATTATAGTGGCCTGAAGAAATAGGGCCAAAAAAGTGTTAAAAGAGAAGGGTAAGGTAAGAGAGGAGAGAATACCATGCCCCGAGGCAAGCCATATAGTTCAGAGTTCAAAGCGAAAGTAGTA
>RFQS01000010.1 GCA_009924885.1 Pseudomonadota bacterium
AAATTAGGATTTAGGAGATGGCTTGGCTCTTATTTTTAGTTTTTTGAACGGCTTCATCCAACATTTTTTCAAAATTCTGAGCAGATATCTTTTGATTTAAAAATTGACTTTCTAGGAGTTTATCCCTCAGGGTTTTTTTATAATTATCTATCCTTGAGAAATCATTAGCGAGTTCGACCGCTTTTGTTATATATTCTTCTGTATCAGTAGCGATCAGTTCAGGCGTTTTACAAATAGTTAAAATTTCTTTAGTGAAATTTTCTACTGTTTTTTTACCAGTACACCTAGTTATAATTGGGGCACCCATCCAGAGACAGTCTATGGCAGTACTCGATGATGTAAAGGGGAAACTGTCTAGAATAATGTCTATTTGATTATAGAGTTCATGATACTGTTCGGTCACTAAGCTTTCCAACAAGTGTATTTTATCTTCGCTAATGCCATATTGGTGAAAAAACTCTAGTAAATATTTACAGTAATCAGGTATTTTAAAAGCGTTGTTACTTAAGATTAAATGTGAATCAGGTACAGCTTGTAATATTCTTGCCCAAGTTTTAAGAACAGTAGTATTGATTTTTATTATCTTACCTAAATTGCCAAAGGTGATATATTTTCGATCAAGGCATGGCGTAGGCTTAATTTCCAGTAACAAGGCTGATTTGGCTATATGATTATAATGGCAACCTAGTAGAGTTTGTTCTTGTAAAGAATTCAAGGAATCTTGACTCAAGAGTTTTTCATTGACGATATTTAAGAAATCTATTTGTGGTAAGCCTGTAGAAGCCCAGTATCCGAAAGTAGATAATTGAATAGGGGCTGGTTTTAAGCTGAATATTTCTAGGCAATTGGGTGGAATTACACCATGCGAATCTATTAAAATATGAATTCCTTTCTTGACTATTTCTTCTGCGATTTTTAGTGAATCCTTTTCCAGTATACGATTATAAGAGCGACAATTATAAAGTAAATTTAAATGCTTATCTGAAATTTCTTTACCAAGATAGAAATAGTGAAATTGATATTTATTGTTATCAACATGCTCACAATAACTACCAAGAAGAGTTCCAACAGCAGTGATAGAATGAACAAGAAAACCCACTTGTATTTTTTCACTGGGAATCACGAGCGCTTGGGTAAGTAGTTTAATTCTCTCTCGATCTTTTGAAAGCTGTTTTTCGAAACACCTCTTATAGACTAGTTTTGCTAATTTATTTAACTTGTCATCTGAATAATTTTCAAGGTATGCTAGATGATAAAGTGCGAAATGCAGGTAAGCAGGATTGTTTGAAATTTTAAAGAATTCTTCAATGTAGGACTGAATTTCATCTAGTTTACCAAATGAACCAGCGAACAAGGTGAGAGACATTAAAGCTGGTTCTCTATATTTTGGCAAAAGACCATCTTTATTACAAAATTGTATAAGAGATTCTGGAATTGACTTACCAGAAAGAAGTTCTTTTATATCGCAAAACAAAGAATATTCTTTTCCCTCTGATCTTTGAAACTGTGAGCGAAAATCTTTTTCTAATTTTAAGGCATTAACAGAAACTATTTTCATAATTTAACTTATTCCCAGATCTTCCATGGAGCCTTGCCAGATTCCCAAAGCCTCTCTAGTTCAAGCTTATCTCTTAAAGTGTCCATAGGTAACCAAAAGCCATTATGCCTAAAGGCAGAAATTTGATTAGATAAGCACAAGAACTCTAATGGGCCTTTTTCCCACATAGTCGAATCCTCTTCAATTAAATTTAATACTTCAGGTTCTAAAACGAAGAAACCACCATTAATCAATCCAGTGCCAATATCTACAGGCTTTTCCTGAAATGTTTTTATGGAATTATCTTTATTTAAGCTTAAAATCCCAAATTTTGCTGGCGGGCAAACGGCAGTTAAAGTCGCTAATTTACCTACTTGTTTATGCACTTTAATTAACTCTGTTAAATCAACGTCAGAGACACCGTCTCCATAAGTCATACAGAAGGTTTCATCTTTGACGTAGTCCTTGACTCGCCTTAAGCGACCTCCCGTCATAGTATTCTCACCAGTATCTACGATGGTAACTTTCCAAGGTTCACAGGTATTATGATGAATTTCCATGTGATTTTTAGACATATCAAAGGTAACATCTGACTGATGCAGAAAGTAATTAGCAAAATATTCTTTAATTACGTAACCCTTATATCCTGCACAAATCACAAAATCATTGATTCCGTGAGCAGAGTAAATTTTCATAATATGCCAGAGAATGGGTTTATTACCTATTTCTATCATGGGCTTAGGCTTTAAATAGGATTCTTCGGTAATTCTAGTACCTAAGCCCCCAGAGAGTATTACAGCTTTCATTGATTACTCCTCAAAAACATTGTATTTAGCTTCTTCTTCATCTCCGTCGAATTCACCACTCTGCTTAGTCTTTATATAAAACAATATGCCGACCACAAGAAAAAGCCCGCAAATAAGTCCTGGTCCCAGATAAGACCATGCTCCTGCTGAATTTAATACACAGTTGGGACACATAATTATTAATTATAACTCCAGTAAATCAGCAAAAAAATTCTTAATTTGCTAAAATTTAGAAATACATATTATGTTGAAGACACTTGGATTGCCAGACGACTTGACTCAATTTGATTTAGCTAGCGAGGGAACAGTGAAGATATTCACTGGCAGAGCTAATCCTAAGTTAGGTGAAGAGATAGCCAAGGAGTTAGGGCTTGAGTTAGGTAAGATTAAAATACAGCCTTTTTCTGATGGTGAGATTTATGTTCAAATCCAAGAGAGTATTCGTGGCTGTGAGGTTTTTTTAATTCAAGCTACACACCCTCCAGTAAATGAAAATTTAATGGAACTTTTTATTATTATAGATTCTCTGAAAAGAGCTTCAGCTAAGAAGATTAACGTCATCATGCCTTATTATGGTTATGCAAGGCAAGATAGAAAAGCTGCTGGTAGAGAGCCTATTACCAGTAAGCTAGTTGCAAAGCTAATAGCAGCAGCTGGTGCGGACAGAGTTATTTGCTTAGATCTTCATTCTGAACAGATTATAGGTTTTTTTGATACTTTAATTGATCATGTGCATGCAGCACCTATACTTATTGATTATATTAAACGTTTTATTGGAACGGAAGATCTGGTTATCGTATCCCCAGACGTAGGTGGTGTAACTAGAGCTAGAGCTTACGCTAAATTATTAGATGACGCTCCTATCGCTATTGTAGATAAGCGTAGGCACCATGATAAACAGAATCATGTAGAAGTCTTTAATATAGTCGGTGACGTAACAGATAAAATAGCTATCTTAGTAGACGATCTTGTTGACACAGCAGGTACTATGACGAAGGCCGCTCAATTAATTAAAGACAAGGGTGCTAAAAAAGTTTATGCTTGTGCAAGTCATGGAGTGCTTTCAGGACCAGCATTTAGCCGCATCGAAGAATCTCCAATCGAAGAATTAATTATCACAGATACTATTCCACTTAAGGAAGAATGGCTGAACTCTAAAAAAATCAGGCAGGTTTCTATCGCTCCTTTTATGGCTGAGGCTATACGTAGAATTCATACTAATGGTTCTATCTCTGGACTATTTAGGTAGGAGATTCTTTACTGGTGCCGCATTTACTCAAGGAAGTCTTAAAAAAAGAGGCTACTCAGTTTGGCTTTTCTGATTTACGTTTTATTTCAGCACGCCCACTTTTAGAGGATGAAAAATTATTTCATGAATGGCGAGATAAGGGCTATGCCGCTGAAATGAGCTATATGACTAGGGTCCAGCCTATTAATGCAAGACCAGAGTTTCTCTTGAATTCAGCTAAAACTTTATTGATATTCACGGCAGATTATTATAGTCCAGTTCCAGCAAGACCATCTTTAGATTACGGACGAGTCGCTTCTTATGCGGTTGGTAAAGATTATCATAAGGTTTTAAGAAAAAAAATTCAACAACTAGCCTTATACTCAGAGGCTTTTAAAAATCTTTTAGCTCAGTCACGTTTTTTTACGGATGCAGTTCCACTCTTGGAGAAAAGCTTTGCCGTAAAAGCAGGATTGGGGTTTCAGGGTAAAAATACTCTTCTTATTTCTAAAAAATCTGGCAGTTATAAATTTATCGCAGAGCTAATTACAGACCTTGAATTTGAGCCAGATTCTGAGAAGAGCGAACATAATTCTATTTATGAGGCAGGCGAAAACGCAGTTGTGCAGCGGTCTCTTTGTGCTAAATGTACTCGCTGTATAGATGCCTGTCCTACTGGAGCTTTAGATGATCCTTATTTCCTTGATGCACGTAAATGCATAAGTTACTGGACTATAGAAAATCGAGGGGAAATTCCAGTAGAAATGAAAAAGGGAATTGGAGAATGGGTTTTTGGCTGTGATCTCTGTCAAGAAGTCTGTCCTTATAATCGTAAAGCTTCTACTGTAGATATGTATATTCAAACAAAGACTGCTACACAGGGTACAGTTTCAAAGCTGATATTTCCAGAATTCGCTCCTGAAGCTGGTGTGGGGCATTGGTTGTATCTGCCTTTAGTACTCTCTTTAGATAGAGCTACTTTTGAGAAATATTTTTTTAAAGCTTGTGAAGAAAGTGGTGAGAAAAGACTTATGGATTATGCCCGTAAAGAGATTTCCAAGTTGAGGAATAAAATTTCCGAATTTGGTGGAATTGATGATGGGCTGAGAAACCTTTCAGTAGAAGACTTCGATGAATTGTTAGATAAAATCTTCTTCTTTAAATTTGGTGAAACCCCTTTGTCTAGGGCTAAACGTAAAGGTTTAATTAGAAATGCATTGATTGTTACAGAAAACTCTCTTGGTGAAAAGTCTTTAGAAATGATGGAGCTGTTACTTGCTTCGAGGTTTAATGCTCATTAGAGCATCTTCTAGAGCCGCGCTGCTTGGACGATTATAATGAAAAATAGTTCTACGGGCGATTTCTACAGCAGCTAATGGCTCTGCACCATTTAAATAACAGACTAGTCCTTCTTTCAGCATTTGATAATACTGTGACTCGTCAGCGTTTAAATATTCTATATGCTGTGCTATTGGCTGGTAGTAGCCATAAGCTGCAAGAATACCTAATAATGTACCAGTAAGAGCTGCTGATACTTTATGACCTAATTCTGATGGAGGTCCGTCTATATGAGCCATCGCAATAATAACTCCAAGAACGGCTGCAACTATACCTACTGCTGGCATAGCATCTGCGATACGGTTAATAGCTCCAGGTCCTATAGCTGCTTCAGCGTGATGTGCATCTATCTCAGCGTTCATAGCTGTTTCTATTTCCTCGGGCTTGGAGTTATAGTTAATGACTAATTTTAGTGAATCGCAGAAAAAATGCATCGCATGGTGATTATTTAGAAAACTGGGATATTTAGTGAAGATTGAGCTGCTAGAGGGTTCTGAGACATCTTTCTCCATGCTTAACATTCCGCCTCGTTTTAAATTAACGAAGCATTCATACATCATCTGTAATGATTCTGCAAAGCAATCAACAGTATAAGGGCTTTCTTTAAATGGTCTACTTAGATTGCCAAGAATACTCTTTAAAACCTTTCCTGGACACATTGCTAGGAATATTGCGGTACTGCCCCCGAAGATGATTATATACTCTTGCCATACAGAGTAGATAGCATGTATCGGCCCACCTTCGAGCATAAAGCCACCGAAGATACAGACGGATACGAGTACTAGAAAAACTGCTGTCATAGGTAATTGAGTTTAAGGGCCATAAAAACTAACCTTGTATATCGGCCAACTTTATATTCTCAATTTTCCCTGCTGCGTTCTTTTGATAAGTAGCACTTTCGCTTGATTTGCCAGACTTAGTAAATACCTTAATCATATGATTGATATAACTTGAAGACTGTCTTACTAAAGCCATATTGTTATCGTTAAATTTTTTACACTGTTCTAAAGTCTCTTTGAGTCTTTTTGCGGTCTGTTCTAAAGTCTCTTGATTCTCATGTTCATCGCGATTGGCGAGACTCGTTAGAATCTCACCAATTGTGACGTTAGTTTCGTACCCTTCTTCTCTTAAAAACAGCTTGCGTTTGTTTTCAAGTTGTAAAATTTTAGTAGAGAGTTTTCTCTCTATGTCTGTTATTTTCGGTAGCAGATCAATATTATTCTTGATGAGTGCCTCGCGTTTTTTACCCGCAAGTTTAAGATACTTGGAGTATACTTCGCACTCTTCATCTAATATTTCAGTTAGTTCTTTCATTGGGCCAGCTCCTTAATTAAAAAGTCACAAGCACTTAGTAAATCTATCCTAATATAGCTTCGATCAAACCAGGATCGCCAGCTACTGAGAAGGAATCTACTTTGCTGAAATATTCACCTTTATCAATTAATGATTTCAGTGATTTCACCCGCTCTGCTCTTGCTGTAGATCCAGCAGAGTCATTGCTTAGGCCTAAGAAGCCTTGTGTAGCTTCTTCGCTAATCTCTGCGACATCACCCTCAACATTAGAGAACGATCCTGAATTTTCAACCGCTTCGCTAGCCCGCTTTACTCTAGATGAGCTAGAAGAAGAGCTGCCTACGCCGAACGTGTCGATCGAAAAGTTACTGTAGTTATTAGGATTTATTCCTTCAATCCCCATATGATTTACCTCGCACTATGGATTTATATCGTTGTTATACCCTATAAAGAAAAAGCCTTATACTATAATAAGAGTATTTTATCAAGTAGTGGCAAACATTTTATACTATTTATAGAACCGTTGCCGGTTATTTTTTATTTCTTTCATGTTATTTTCCCCCTTTGAATCTCAAATTTTTAAAATAATTCTGCAAATTGTGGAACTTTATCTAAAATAGCTGAACCGCTAGGTATCTTATAAGTGCCACTGGCTACCTGTTCTTTGATCTGCTGCACTCGTGGATTCTCTTTCTTAGAGCTTTTCACGGTATCAATGAAACTCAGAGATACAGAGTCGGCTGGAATCTCTCTCTTACTAACACTATTAGTCGAGGCTTCCCTAGCAGTCGTACTCTGTAATCCACTAATCTCAGAGATAGGTAGGGTGGACCTAAAATCTATTCCTATTCCCCTGATTTCCATATCTGACTCCTAAGATTTGATTTCTCTTATGTTAGTTCTTTACGCTTCTTATGTTAAATCTAGGTTATGCGGTTGAGCTATTTAATATTTCCTAAATATTTCAGCGTAGAGATATGATTCGGCAAGAATTTAAGTGTTCTTTTAAAGCTTTCTTTCGCCTTAGCGTAATCGTTAGTAAGCATGTAGCATTGAGCTAGTTTATAGAAAATTTCGGCATCAAAATCACAGTCTTTTAAAGCCTCTTCTAGAATTAATATCGCAGCAGGGTAGTCTTCGCAGGCAAGATAGGCAGAGCCTAAGCATTTTAAATATTCTGGAAATACTGGCTCTATGTCTTTGGCGGCGATTATTAATGATTCAAGATAGTCGTTTAATTTAAAACGAATGAAATACGTGGCAGTGGTTTCTAAAAATAATCTGTAGCAAAGATAACCAGGATTAAATATACTGATCTCATCTTTTAGCAGCTGACAGAGAAAGACTCCCCATTTCGCTGCTGGAGAGTAGGGGCAGAGATGATATAAATCTAAGGCTTCATCTAATTTTTTTTCAAAGATTAAGGTGTAGGCTGCTTGGGGTAAGGATTTTATAATTAGGTAATTTTCGCGAGCTTCACTGAATAAGCCAAGTTCAAAGGTCATATCAGCTATGTAAGAGCGAAGTTTTCGAGCGAGTGGCTCATATAGATCAGTTTTTGCAGATTCTTCCAGTTGTATCTCATTCACTATGGTTAAAGATTTTCTGTAAAATTCTAAGGCCTTAGGGTAATCTTCCTGAATAAAAGCTGATGTAGCTTGAGCGTAATCTTCTTTACAGGGAATTTCTAGGGACATAGGTTTATGTTTATGAATGTTGCGGGGTCTTTACTTCTTTCTTCCCTATACTAGGCTCTCTTAGATAATAAGGCTTCAGTATATTTGGGTCAAATCTAAGCGTGTCAAAATCACTTTTTGTTTCACTAAGTATATTTTTATGAAGAAGAAGTTTAATGATTAGCTCACTTAGATTCTCAGAAGAAAATTCATATAAAGCAGTCTCAGTATCTATCGCACTAAAGAAATTAGTTTTCAGAGAGTTATAATTAGAATCTAGCGAGATAAAGAAATTATTTTTAAAGGCTGGTATGGCGATAGGAGTATTATCACTGAGGTCTTTTTCTAAGCGTAGTAACTCAAAGCTGTTAGTAGTAAAGACTTTTAGCTTAAGTTCTAAAGCTAGAGTTTTAACTATACAGAGAGCATTTCTGATGCCAGTAAATGAGCCTGGTCCAAGGTTTACTGCAAGTAAGCCGATCTCTTTTAATTTAAGTTGATTATCTAAAAAGCTATTTTTAAGCTTTTCTATTATCTCTGAAGATTTTCCAGGAAAGGCTTCTCCTAAAATGAATTTTTCTAGTATCGTGTCATAAACTGCAAAAGACTGTAAATTTTGGCTTGAGTCAAGAGCAAGTATCTTCATAAAGTATAATTATAGGTTTGAAGCAGTTATAAATGGCATTATTTAACACCTTAATTAATTTTCTCAAGCTCTCGTCATTAGTCGTGATAATTGGTTCGACTATTACCATAGGAGCTATAGTCGCTCCGATTGTTTTTAAGAGCTTAGCGCGAGAGGAGGCGGGCAAGCTGATGATAGATGTCTTCGGCCGTTATGATGCTTGGTTAAATATAGCTGTAATAGTTTTACTAATCAGTTCTTTGCTGAAATTTTTTTTACTAGATAAAATGCTGCTTAGTCCACAGAGTTTAATCTCTTTGGCTTTAGTTTTAATCATAGTTTCTATTAGTTTTTATTCTATTTATGTTTTAAGTCCACAGATATTAGCTGCATATGAGACACATGCTGAGAATTTTCAGTCTTTGCACGTGCTGAGCGAGAAGATTCATAAGATGAATTTTTTACTAGGTTTAATAGTTCTGATTGTTACCTAGTTGAGCATTGATATTCTATATTATTAAGGTTTTATAATCAGAGACAGGAATCTAAAAATGACGGCTACCGAGAAAAAAATGAATGAAACACTAGAATTAGCGAAACAAGTTTTTGAGATTGAGATTGAGTCATTAAAGCAGGTGGAAGAGAGTTTGAATGAGAGCTTCGTTAAAGCTGTGGATATGATTTTAAATGCTCAAGGTAGAGTGGTGGTGACCGGCATGGGCAAATCTGGTCATATAGGAGCTAAAATAGCAGCGACTTTAGCAAGTACTGGTACTAGTTCATTTTTCGTTCACCCAGCAGAGATGGGGCACGGTGATTTAGGTATGGTTTTACCCACTGACGTGGTTATCGCTATTTCATATAGTGGTAGAACTGATGAACTCAGAAAAATTCTACTACCGATTAAAAAGCTCGGAGCTAAAATTATCGCTATCACTGGAGATTCTGAAAGCACACTTGCAAATTATGCAGATGTAACCCTTTTAACTCCTATCACAAGAGAGGCCTGCCATTTAGAGCTAGCTCCTACTAGCAGTACTACTGCTGCTTTAGTTTTAGGAGATGCTCTTGCTGTAACTTTAATGAAAAAGAAAAATTTTCAAAAGGATGATTTTGCAAGATCGCATCCATTAGGCAGCCTTGGACAGAGTATTATTCCTATTTCAGATTTGATGAGAAAAGAGACACAGATACCGAGTGTATTTATGAACTCAAATTATTGGAATATATTAGAGGAGATTACTTCTAAAAAATTAGGGCTTACTACCGTACTAAGCCCAGAAGGTAAGTTAATTGGTGTAATTACAGATGGTGATCTTAGGCGTGCTCAGATAAAGTATGCAGAAGAAGTTTTTGTGAAGCAGGCTAAGGATATTTTAACGCCGAATCCGCGTACTATGGCTTCTGATGATCTTGCTGTTACTGCTGTAAAGCTGATGGAAAAACATCGAATTGGGCAGATAGTAATAGTGAACGATAATAATTCGCCTATTGGGGTATTAGATCTTAAAGATTTACTTTCAGCAGGCTTTATGATCTCTTAACTTAATTTGCTAAGATTAAAGGTAATCGAACTAAGTGAAATTATTCCAACTAAATTTAATAAGTGCATTAATGTTAATCGTAGGACTTTCTGCTTTCATCTTGATACCTAGTTTTTTCCTTCAGGTCATTTGGAATGCGGTTTATAGTAATTTTATTGAAAGAGACCTCACGATTGAGATATGGCAGGCTTCATTGCTTTGGGGTGCTATCGTTTCTGCTGTTTATTTAAGTGGGATAGTAAGAATAGATTTTCAGACTGTAGACTCTATCGATTTAGACTCAATAGATGATCCAGAGCTTAAAGAAAAGATTCTAAGATTGAAAGAACAGAAGGCTGCTGAGCGTTCTGTGAGAGGTGGGGATCTTGATCCTAAGCGTAGAGAAGAGATTATAGAACACTTGAAAAGGTCTTTTGCGATGACTCCAGACGATATTCAAGAATTAAGAAAACAGATGACAGATCGTCTTAAAGACCATGAAGATGGTTTTGATAAGAAAGATAAAAAGAAAGACGAAGATTTATAATTAAGCTCCTGTAGTGTTTTTATTTACAGGGTTAGCAAAATGAATATTTTCTTGATCGAAGCCTTCCTTAATTTTCAGATTAATTAGTTCTCTTTCATGCATGTATTCAAGGGTGTCGGCGTTTTTATGAAAATAAACTATTTCAAGAATCAAGCCATTGTTTGAAAATTCAAAAAAATTAACTCTTTCTAGTTCTACCTTTTCACTATCTAAAACAGCCTTGGAGATTATTTCTTTAGCTGTTTTTAGTTTTTCAACAGAGATGTCATAGGCAAGGCCGATGCTAAACATAACGCGGCGGCGTTCCATTTTTTTTAAGTTCTGTATCTTAGAGCTTATAAGCTCTTTATTACCTATAACTAATTCTTCGCCCTGTAAAGTCTGGATTCTAGTGCTTTTTAAGCCTATGCGTTTAACTACTCCAGTATATTTATCGACGATAATCGTGTCACCAACAGCGAAAGGCTTATCAAAATAAATAGAGAAGGAGCTAAATAAATCTCCAAGTATATTCTGAACGGCAAGAGCGATAGCGATGCCACCTATACCCAAGCTTGCTGCAAGAGAGGAGATATTTACTCCTAGATTCGCAAGTAAGAAAAGTAAGCCAGTAATCCATAAAATTATTTTAATTAATAAAGTGAAGCCCTCAAATACAGTCCTATCCTCCTCACTTACATGGTCTAAATTAAAAAGCTTTTTAAGTACATACAGGGAGAGATTATTTAATGAATTAATAACCTGCAAAATTATTATTCCTATTAGTAAGCCGTCTAGGACTCTCTCTAAGTGGATGCTAAGAATTAAAGTTTTTATGGCAAAATAAAAACTCAAGAAATCATAAAAACGGGGATGAATATTAGCTAAAACATCTATAAAATAATTATCAATTTTTATTTTAGTTTTATTAGTAATAGACTCTAGCCTTTGAATGAGGCGGATGATTATCTGTTTCAGAAATAATTTAAAAATAAAAAATAATAATATGGCAAGTGAAATATTCTGGAGACTATTTCCTAGAAATTCGCTTGAGAGCAGGTCAAGTATTAGCTTTTCATCAAGTGGCATCTTGAGCTTCATTTTAGCATCGTGTGCATGTCATAATCAGGACATGCACATCATAGTCTATGGAATAGGATCAGTCGGGGGTTTTTACTCTAGCTTGATAGCTGATGCTATTGCGAAGAGAAAACTTAATGACGAAAACGCAGAAATTAAAGATTGCGAGCAGTGCCCTCATAGATTGAGTTTAATTGCTAGACCAAGGACGGTGGAGGCGATAAATGAAAATGGTTATATTGAGCTGAGAACAGTCATTACTGGTGGTGATACGACTAGCCTAAAAGTAGATAAAAAGTATTTTAATTTAGTGACATCCTATGAAGAATTAGAGATTAATCCTGAAGAAGAGAAGCTAGTAATGCTTTGTGTTAAATCTAAAGATAGTGTTCATTGTGCTGAGGATATTAAAACTAAGTTTGATAATAAAACGGTAGTACTTTCTGTGCAGAATGGAGTTAGCAATGAAGAGAGAATTGAATCTGTCCTAGGTAAGGGTTCTGTGCTTGGCTGTTTAACTAATGTCGCTTCTGAAACGATAGAGCCTGGAATCTATATTCAGATATATAATCCAGTAAATTTATATCGTTTACAATTCGGTGAACTCAGGGCTGAACAGTCTTCTGGTCGTGTTGAGAAAATTCATCAGGTTTTTCTAGATATGGGTCTGACAGCTAGAACCTCTAATGAAATTATTAAAGATCAGTGGTCTAAGCTAGTATGGAACTCTGCTTTTAATCCTTTAAGTGCTTTATATAGAGCTGATTTGGGTGGTATTACGAGCCATCCACAAGCTAGAGAGGAGGCTTTAGGGATTATGAATGAGACGACTAGAGTTGCTAATGCACTTGGAATAACTCTGGATATGGATCTGCCGAATAAGCATTGGGAACTTACGAACAGAAAAGAATGGGCGAGTTTTAGAACTTCTATGTTACAAGATTTGGAAGCGGGTAAAGATATTGAGATAGATGAGCTTTTGGGTTTGATTGTAGAAAAGGGTTTAGAAGTAGGAGTCCCAACTCCTTATGCTCAAAGGGTTTTTGATGCTTTAAGTAAAAGTCTAATTATTTTTCTACTGTTTTTAAGTAGTTTTTTGGCTGGTGTTTTTCAGGATCTTAAAGCTACAGAAGTTCCTGCTAGTGTTAAGTCTGCGATACAGAAACTCTATCCTGAAGCTAAATTTAGATATGATGGAATTTTAGAAACTAAAAATAAACAGTGGCTGTTATTGATTAATCCTAAGGACGACGAAAACGCAGAAATTGAAGATTTGGAGCAGCTTGGGACTGCTCCAAATCGTGCAAGTTCAAGGCTGAGGAGGACGAATGACCGCAGTGTACTACCAGTACATGAGGATCATGAGGACAACGAAAACGCAGAAATTGAAGATTTGGAACAGTCCCCTGATGGTGATTTACTTTTTGGTAATTCTTATATTTATACACCAATTGAGAATAATACTATTAAGGGTTACAGCGAATACGCTCCTCTAATTAAAGATAGAATTTTATCTTTCGTTATTCCTTCAGACTTCCTTGTCCCTAAAGGCTTTTCCTTGCCACGTGATTTAGGTGTACTTTCTGATGAGCTGCCTATACCTTTACGCAACAGTCAGTTATCTACAGTTAAGGAATTAGAACTTAAGACTCTACTCGCTGCCGAAAGAGTTAAGGAAATTCGTTTTTTAGCTTATAGTAGTTTAGATAATGGTTTTGCATTAATTAAGCTTGCCAAAAATGCTGAAAATCCTAGCAGTGTTGAGGAGTTGAAGGCTGATAAGGATTTGGTTTGGATAAGTAAAATTAATAAGACTAAAAAAAATATACTTTTAGCAGATTATAGTACTGCTAAGATCTATGAGTTAGATTCAGATTTTAAAGCAGATAGCTTTAAGTTTAAAGAACTAGCTGATTTGAAGCCGTTTATACATGAAAATGGTTTACTAGATTTCGATTTAGAACATAAGACTATTTATGCCTTAAGTCAAAAGGATTCTAAAATTTATGCGATAAATACTAATAATAAAAAAATTATTAGCGAAATACAGCTATCAAACCTAGTTACTGAGATGGAACCTTTTGATTTTTCGAGTAACACTGCGAAATTATTAGTCGTGAATTCTCGTGGAGCGAACGAAATTAGTTTTATAGATACTAGTAACTATCAGGTTGCACAGATTTTAAAGTATAAAAAAGGTGATGAGCAGAATATTATTTTTGATTTTGTTATTAATAAAGATCTCTTAGTGACTGCAAGTGAGCATATTAAAGATGAAAATATTAAGGGTAAAGTAAATGTTTATAGTTCTATTAGTAAAGAATTAATGCAAAGCTATGATTTAGACTATATTCCACAGAAAGTCTCTTTTATAGATGATGGCAGGATGATCTTAATTCTAGGTTTTAATAAAGCTAGGGAAAGCTTCCTAACGAAAATAGATCTTAAGACGAAAGAAGTCTTATTGCAAAAATCTTTAGGAGCTGATGTCTTGTCTGCAAGGACTTTTGCTTTTAATAGAGATGAAAGTTTATTGCTGATCTCAAGTATCGAGAGTAAATTAATTACTGTAATTGATTTGAAAAATCTTGAGCTACTTAAAAAAATAGAGACAGAAACTGTTTACGATAAATTAATAGCTCTTTAGAAGTATGAAATTATGAATATTGGCGATAAAACTTTAAGAGCAAGAAGCGTTTATATTCATTTACCTTTCTGTAAAAGCATATGTCCATATTGTGATTTTGCTTCTTATGCTAATAAAAGTGCTGAGATGAAAGCCGCTTATTTAGCGGCTTTAAAAACTGAGATCAGAGCTGTAGGTGACTTGTTAGGAAATATTTTTTGCAATGGGGGCGCAGAATCTGCAAGTAAATTTACTATAGATACAGTATTTTTTGGTGGTGGTACACCGAGTATTCATTCAGCAAGTGAGATAGAGGGAATATTAAGCGTACTTAAAGAATATTTAGTTTTCAGTGATGATGCAGAAATCACTCTAGAAGCGAATCCTGGGACTGTTGATTTAGAGAAGCTCCAGGCTTTTAAGGATATTGGTATAAATAGGTTAAGTATCGGAGCTCAGACGTTTAACCAGGGTATTTTAAGTAAACTTGCCCGAGGACATACAGTGGAAGAGACTTTTGAGATTATTGATTTGATTAAAAAAGTTAATTTTAAGTCTTGGAGCTTTGATCTGATTTATGGTTTACCGCATCAAAGCCTTGATGATTGGAAATCCACATTAGAACTAGCTTTAGAGAAAGGGAGTCCACATCTTTCTGCTTATGCTCTGAGCATTGAGCCGATTACGCCCTTTGGTAGTATTTATGGTAGTTCTGAGCATCCAGATTTGGCTGGGGAAGAGGCTCTTGCTGAAATGTATGAAGTCTGCAATCAAATGCTTAAGGAGAAAGGCTTAAATCGTTATGAAGTTAGTAATTGGGCTAAAGATAGCCATGAATCTAGGCATAATTTATGTTACTGGAAGGCTGATGAATACTTAGCATTTGGGCTTAGTGCCCATGGCTATTTAAGGGGTTATCGCTTTGCACATAGACGTGATATAGAAGAATACATTCGTTTATTTACTCAGCCTGTAGATATAATCCAGAAGGCATTAGGGACTGGAACTATATACGAAGATTATAAGTTTATCGGTAAGAAAGAAGCTTTAGAAGAGGAGATTATGCTTGGACTTCGCTTGAGTACTGGTCTTGAGAAGCGTAATGAGATTTTAAATTTATTAAATAGAGAGAAAATAAATACCTTAATTAGTGAGGGGTTTATTCTGGAATATCCAGATAGATTCACGCTTAGTGAGAAGGGTTATTTTTTAAGTAACGGTGTGATTTCTTATATACTTGCAGGGTGATAAGATTAGCTACTGTAAAGGTTCAGATCTGTCTTTGAAGTTGTTGCATTACATAAAATTACTCAGTTCTTTTAAATTGACCCTATTTATATTAGTGTCCTTAATGTTGCTTATTTTTTTCGGGACTCTTTACCAGGCAGAACACGGTCTTTATTTGGCTCAGAAGAAGTTTTTTGATTCCTTAATTATCGTAGATGGTTTTCTTGTTTTGCCAGGCGTGGTTTTGATTATGTGGCTAGCTTTTATTAATTTAACGACGTTTCTTATATTTAAATTTAATTACAGTTGGTCTAAGCTCGGTTTATTTATTAGTCATCTAGGCTTGGTGACTCTGCTTCTAGGCGGTTTTTACACCCTTTATTACAGTAAAGAATCCTTGATCACTGTAAGGGAAGGTGAGCAGACGAATATGGCTGCTGATTATTATAAGTGGCAGGTCCGTATCGTGGAAAAGTCTTCAGAGATTATTATTCCATTTGAAATAGATTCTAAAAATTTATCAGATGGTGTTAAAGCTTCTTTTAAGAAAGCTTTACCTACACTTAGATTCGAGAAATTTTACCCAAATGGTCAAGTTTTTGAAACACCCTTTGCTGGGACTATCGCTAAGGAATTGCCTTTAACTAAAGACTTTGAACAGAATCAGCCACTATTAATATTTACTGATATTCAAAGTAAGGAGAAAGTTTATTTAGATGACTTTAATTATAAGGTTTTAACCAGTAAAAATAGTGATGGTACTTTAAATCAAATGATTCTAGAAAGAGTAGTTTCAGAATTACCGATCTCTATTAGGCTTGAAGATGTAAGAAGGGATCTGCATCCTAATACTCAGGTGGCTAAGGCTTATGCTAGTACTATTAGTGTTTTAGATGAAGGTTCTAAGCTCTCTCGAAAGGTGGAAATATCTATGAATAAGCCTTTTAGGTATAAGGACTATACTTTTTTCCAATCTAGCTATGGCATAGACTCTGATGGACAAGAGTTTTCATCTTTTGCTGTAGTGAAAAATGCTGGTAGATTAGTTCCTTATATAGCTAGCTTTTTAACCACTTTAGGTTTAGTTATTCATTTTATTATGCAGTTTTTAAAATTCTCTAGGCAGAGATCTTCAGGAGGCATAGCATGAGAGAGACCGCTCTAAAACTCCATTTTCTGCGTTTTTATTTCTTAGTATTAGTAATCTTACTGTCTTTTAGCGCAGTTTCAGCAGTTGAGCCTAATTTAGAAAAGATAAAAAGTCTCTCTAAGCCATTTTCAGAGCTTTTAATTTTAGATCAAGGGCGATATAAGCCTCTTGATAGTTATGCTAGAACTAAGCTCTTACAGTTTTCGGGTAAAACCTCTATTAAATTAAATCTCAGTGAAAATAAAACTCGTGCGGGTGAATTCCCTGCTTCTAAGCCTCTTAATAAAACCGAAAAAATTAGCTATATGGAATGGTTTACAGCAGCAGTCTTTGAGCCAGATTCAATCTACTCAGCTAAGCTTTTTCTAATTAATAACCCAGAAGTTTTAACTGCGATTAATGTAGCTGTAGATTCGCATCGCCGTTATAGCTATGATGAATTGCGTGAGAGTATTTCTACTTTAAATCAGCTTGCTGCCCAAGCGGAGAGTAAGCCAGAGGAGAAAAGATCTTTAGTAGAGAAGGAGCTAATTAGAGTTTCTAATAATTTTCATGAATTTACTCAGATAGCCAGTAGTTTCAGTTTATTTCAGAGAAAGCCTATGCTAGCTGATTTGGCTAAACCTGAATTATTAATAGCCTTAGGAATTAATGAGGGTGGTGAAAATGCAGAGATTAGTTTATTTAATATTGTGGGTAAAGCCTCAGAGCTAGAGCAGATTATTAATTCTAAATCTGCTTTAAAACCTGATGCAGTTAAGCTAGGCTTCGTGCTTTATTCATGGATAGAGAGTTACAGAGAATATTTAAACATCTTTAGAAGAGAGGAAGTCACAGCTATTTTAGCAAATCCGCTACCTAAGGACGCTGCTGTGAGTCAAGAAGGGCATTTAGAGTTTGTAAACCCTTGGACTTATTTTTATGAAATTCAGTCACATCTTGGGCGTGTAGCCAAACGAACAAGTTCAAGGCTGAGGAGGACGAATGACCGCAGTGTACTGGGTGTACATGAGGATCACGAGGACGACGAAAACGCAGAAATTGGAGTTTCGCTACACGCCCATCCTGATGAGCTCAAGGTATTAGCGAATGCTAGTAAATTAGATTCATTGAGATATTGTCAGAAATTACAGCAGGCTTATGATACTGCTGATGTTACGGTGTTTAAAGAATCGGTGAAAACTTTAAATGAGCTAAATTTTACTTATATAAAGTCTTTAAATAAATCGCAGCCAAAGCTAAGCCTAGAGCTGCTTTACAATAGAGTGAATCCTCTTGCAAATGCGCAGCTTTTTTATTTACTCTCTCTCTTGGTTTTAGTGTTTAGGTCTATGGTCTTTTATGGGAGGAAGCCTTCGGGCAAAAGTATAAGCTTTTTAAATAGTATTTCCAAAAGCTTTGACGCTGGAAAGTTTGCTTCTGCATTCTTCCTAATAGGCTTTGGGCTTCACGCTCTCGCTATTATGCTTAGGATATTTATTCTAGAGCGAGCACCGGTTAGTAATCTCTATGAGACTTTTGTCTTTGTTGCTTTTGTAACTGCTTTACTCGGATTGATTTTAAAATTCATTACGAAGGAAAAAGAGATAAGCACTTTCTTGGGAAGTTTATCTGCCTTCGCTCTTCTGTTAATCGCTTCTAAATTCGTTACGGATGGCGATAGCATGAAGGTTTTAATCGCTGTTTTAGATTCTAATTTTTGGTTAAGTACCCATGTTATAGCGGAAATGATAGGTTATGCCGGGGTTTCTTTAGCTGGTTTAATCGGGCATGTTTATTTAATCAAGTATTTAATAAGACAGCGCCATCTTTCGCTCAATGAGAGTATTTCAGCAGATGATCCTTATCATAACTTTATGGTTTCCGTTCAGTCACATCACACTCTTGTTTCAGAGATAGATCTAAAGTTTTTAAATAAGATTATTTTAGGAATGATAGGATTCGGTCTCTGTTTTACTTTCCTTGGCACTATGCTAGGTGGCATATGGGCAGATCAATCCTGGGGACGCTTCTGGGGTTGGGACCCTAAGGAAAATGGAGCTTTGTTAATTATTCTATGGACGGCGATTACCCTGCACGCTAGGTTAGCTGGCTATATCAAAGATTTCGGTGTGGCTGTTTTTGCCATTATCGGAACTATGGTGGTCATGCTGTCTTGGTTCGGTGTAAATTTACTTGGTGTAGGTTTACATTCCTATGGTTTTACCGAGGGCTTAGTGATTAATCTTTTAAGTTACTTTTTTATAGAGTTTGTTTTTATTTTTGCGGTGATTTTTTTGCAGAGGCGTTTTTTAAATAGAATCAAGAGCTAAAACTTTAGCTTTCTTAGTATAATAAAGCTATTCTATATTTACTCATTAACTGATTCTTAAGGTATATGTGTAATGTTAGTAGAAGTAAAAAGGCTAATTATAAAATGACAGGCATTGAGAATCCTAGTTATAGTCCGTATGTTTTAAGGGCTTTGAAGACTCTTAAGACTTCTGATGTCGCTCCTACTACGGGTGAATCAGCTGATACTACTAAGGCAGTAGGTACTTCTGGTGATACTGTTGTTATAAATTCTGCTAATTCGGAAACATCTGCATCAAAAAATGCATCTAATTTAAAAGAAATATTATTTGCTAATACCAAAATTGATTTGGCTGGTCTACGAAAAGAAGCAGCTTCTGATGATCCAGAGATAGCAAATAAGACTCTTAAAAGTGTTCAAACTCAATACAGTGGTTATTATGAGCAATATAAAGATGCTGATGGTTTTATTTATGTCGCTGGTCGTGGAATGGAGCCTTATTCAAATGATGGGGTGAAATACCCTAAGCAAGAGGAAGTTCAGGAGCTTGCGGATAAAGAATTAACGCAATATTTATTAGTCTCTCAAACTATGTCTGCTGATAATGTATTAAAGGCTATGCAGGCTACAGGTAAGCCACTGACTCAAGAGCAGCAACAGAAAGTGGCGGATCTTTTAAAAGAAGAAGCGAGAAACATGAAGCCCGAAGAAGTGGCAAGGATTAAAGGACAGTTATCTGATGCTTATACGAGTCTGATTCCTGATTATCCTGAGCATGATGCTTTGAGGAACAATGTTTCGGCTTTGCTTAAAGATTTAAATAAATTTCCGACTGATTCGGTTACTAGGACTTGGCTTTCTGTTGTAAATAATGGAGAGAGTACATTTTCTGAACTTGAACGTTCTGAAAAACAATTAAAAGATTATGAGCCACCACTTAAATCACGTCTTGTGTAATTACTCACCCCATAACAAGTTTAAGAGTTAGGGTTTGATCAAGTATGGATTTAATAGCATTGAAGAGATTAAGTCCTTGTTTTTTTGCAGTCTG
>RFQS01000091.1 GCA_009924885.1 Pseudomonadota bacterium
CCAACTAAAGCTCCTGCTCCAACAGCTAGAGATTTTAATATTCACTAGTAATCGCAGAAATTTCTAATTCCCTGCAACGGTGCATAAAACAACTTAGTAACCCTAAGTTTAAATAACTAGAAAGACAAAACCCCGCCACAAGCGGGGTTTTGTCTTTCTAGTTTAAATTAGTAAAAATCCCTTAAAATCGGAACCTCACTTCGCTAACTTTTAAGCTTAGAGCTGTGAGTCCCACAATTTTTAGATATAAAAATTACCGCTTCTTTTTCTTCTCAAAAGAAGAATCTCGAATACATATCCACGTATGCAGTAATAACAGCGAAGCTAAATTCTGGCTTGAACCCAAAGTAGAACTAGTTTACGGGTATAATTTAAACAGTAAAGAAATAAAAATACTAGAGCAATTAATCAAGGAAAGACTTTATGAAATCAAAGAAAAATGGCAAAAATACTTCTGCTCTTAAGATCGAAAATATCTCTAAAAGTGGCTTTTCACTATTTTTAGATAATCAAAAATATTTACTAAACTTTAGTGAATACCCTTGGTTTAAAAATGCTTCTGGTGAAGAAATATTAAACGTCAAACTCTTAAACTCTCATCACCTCTATTGGGAATCCTTAGACATCGACCTAGAACTGGATTCGATTAAGAACCCTGATAGTTATCCACTTTCATTTAAAAGTTAGTAAGTATCTATCATCGCCCCAGCAGCAATTAAAACCTGTCCGCTTACATAACTAGATAGATCTGAAGCAAAGAAAAGTGCGATGTTAGCTATATCCTGAGGCTTACCCATACCTTCTTTACGCTGAAGCCCAGTCTGAGAGTAAAGCATCTGAATCATCTGCATCTGCTGTTCTGGGATACCTAATTTAGGATCATCTGAAGGAGCCGTGGTTAACCTAGTTTCAATAAAACCTGGTGCTATAGAATTACATCTGATATTAAACCTCGCCCATTCTTTAGCTACAGTGCGGGTTATACCATTAATACCAGCTTTAGCAGCAGCATAATTAATCTGCCCAGCATTCCCTTTCACCCCAGAAGTAGATGAAATATTAATGATAGATCTAGTCGCGGCCACGCCTTCGTCTTTAGCTTTATCACGCATCGCTGGAACGCTTGCCTGAATCATGTTATAAGTGCCTTTAAGATTTACATCGATAACGAAGTTCCATTCATCCGCGGTCATCTTATGAATTACCGCATCTCTAGTAATTCCTGCGATATTGGCTAAAATATCCACGCCACTTGGAGAAAATTCTAAAGCTTTACTGAAAACATCTTTACAGTCAGCTTCTTTAGTTATGTTCGCCATTTTATAAACAGCTTTATAACCCTTTGCTGTAAGCTCTTCTAAAACTTCCTTTAATGGAGCCTCATCTATATCGACTAGAACTAAATTCGCACCGTGCTCAGCATACAGAAGTGCCGTGGCCTTACCGATACCTCTTCCTGCACCTGTTACTACTGCGGTCTTATTTTCTAAAAGCTTAGTCATAATGACATAATACCCACAAAAGGCGACATCTTCTACTACTAGCTTTAGACAATACTGTTAAAATGAAAATTGGGTAAAATTTTATTATTATATGTCTAAAGTAGATCAAAAAATTGTAGTAGTTGGTGGTGGACTTGGGGGCTTAGCTGCTGTACTAAATGCAGTGCAGAAAGGAGCTAGTGTAGATTTAATATCTATAGTCCCAGTAAAACGTTCTCACTCAGCATGTGCCCAAGGTGGTATCAATGCTGCTAAGAATATTAAAGGTGAAGGCGATAGCGTAGAGAAGCATGCATTTGACACAGTTTATGGTGGTGATTTCTTAGCGAATCAAGGTCCTATAGTGAGAATGTGTAAGGCTGCACCAAGTGTAATTGATCTGTTCGATAGATTTGGAGTAATGTTTAATAGAACTCCAGAAGGACATTTAGATTTTAGAAGATTTGGTGGAACGCTTTATCACAGAACTGCTTTCGCTGGAGCTACTACTGGTCAGCAGCTACTGTATTCTTTAGATGAGCAAGTCAGAAGATTCGAAGCACAAGGAAAAGTTACTAAATACGAAGGCTGGGAAATGCTTTCTAATATTATCGATGATAACGGTGTCTGTAGGGGCATAGTCGCTCAAAATCTAGATACCATGGAGCTTAGGGCCTTTAAAGCAAATGCAGTTATTATAGCTACTGGTGGACCGGGGAACGTCTTCGGCAGATCGACTAACGGCACTATTAATAATGGTATTGCAGCTTCTACTTCATTTAAACAAGGCGTAAAATATGCTAATGGAGAGTTTATTCAAGTACACCCGACTGCGATACCCGGCTCTGATAAAGATAGATTAATGTCGGAATCCGCTCGTGGTGAAGGTGGTAGAATTTGGACTTGGAAGAATGGCGAGAAATGGTACTTCCTTGAAGAAAAATACCCTAAATATGGGAACTTAGTCCCACGTGATATCGCCACTAGAGAAATTTTTGATATAGTCCATAAACAAGGCCTAGGAGTACATGGTAGACCTTTTGTCTATTTAGACTTAACTCATAAAACACGTGAAGAATTAGATAAGAAGCTAGGCGGTATTTTAGAAATTTATGAAAAATTTAAAGGCGTAGACCCGCGTGAAGTGCCTATGGAAGTTTTTCCGTCAGTGCATTACAGCATGGGTGGTCTGTGGGTAGATGATGAAAAACAGATGACCAATGTACCTGGACTTTTTGCTGCTGGAGAATGTGAATATCAGTACCATGGAGCGAACAGACTCGGAGCGAACAGCTTACTATCTTGCACCTTTGGTGGTCTAGAAGCTGGTCTTGCCGTATTAGATTATATTAATGGATTAGAAAAATCTTATACCGATATAGATGAAAGTATCTTTAATAGACAGTTAGAAGCAGAGCAGTCTTTAATTCATACATTAACTAATCAGTCTGGCAAAGAGAATGCCAGAGCTATTCATATTGAGCTTGGAAACATGATGACTAAGCATGTCACAGTAGTGAGATACGATAAAGATTTATCAGATACGCTAGAAGGCATTAAAGGCTTAAGAGATAAATTTAAACAGGTCCAAATCCCAGATACCAGTAAATGGGCAAACCAAAGTTTATTTTATATGAGAGAACTTCACCATATGTTTGATCTAGCTGAAGTTATTACCAAAAGTGCTCTTCTAAGAAAAGAATCTCGTGGAGCTCACTATAAACCAGAATATCCTGATCGCAATGATAGTGATTGGTTAAAAACGACTATCGCTAGTTATAAAAATGGGGAAGTAGATATTTCTTATGAGCCAGTTGATACCTCGCATTTTGAGCCTATTTTAAGAAATTACTCTAAATAATTCACAGATTTAAATACAACTAAAACTCCATTTCACGAAAAGGCTATAATAAGGCTATAATCATGAAGGTGACCCGCGAAGAAGATAAGACCAGAGTTAACACAAGCCCAATCCAGAAGGATAAGTTTGCCGTGTTTCCAGCTATAGATATTCTTGAAGGTAACTGTGTAAGGCTTTATCAGGGTGACTTTAATGATGAGACTATTTATAATAAAGATCCAGCGTTCGTTGCAAGAAAATTGGAATCAGAAGGTGCAAGATATTTACACATAGTAGATTTAGATGGTGCTAAATCTGGCATGCTGTGCAATCTGTCTTTAATTAAAGATTTAGTCTCTTCTGTTAATCTATATATTCAAGTAGGTGGCGGAATTCGTGATTTAAATATCGCAGAACAGATTTTAAATGCTGGCGTAAATAGGATCATTATTGGTAGCGCTATAGTGAAAAATCCTCAAATGGTAAAAGATGCTCTTAAGCATTTTGGTCCAGATAAAGTAGTATTTGGTTTGGATTGTCGTGATGGCTATTTAGCTATTAATGGCTGGCAAGAAAACTCTAAAATTAAAGCTATTGATATAGCTAAAGAATATAAAGAACACTATGGGTTAAAGACTGTCATCTACACTGACATTCATAGAGATGGCACTCTGCAAGGTCCTAATATAACAGAATTAATTGAATTCATGACTGCTACAGGAATTGACACGATTGCAAGTGGTGGAATTTCTGGTCTTGATGATATTAAATTATTAATTAATCACCTTAATCAAAATCAGCCCCTGAGAGGTGTAGTAGTTGGTAAAGCCCTTTATGCAAAAAAAATCCAGCCAAGTGCATTGTTTAACTTGAATGTTGGTGCTTAATTGAAACTATTTAACTTAAAACATGATCAGGAATTTTCTTTTAAAGAAACAGAAATTCTACACAGCCCTCAGGAATTACTTTTCTCAGCTTCATCTGTAGCACTAGGGATATTTGATGGAGTACATCTTGGACATCAAAGCATTATCAAAGCAGCTCAGCAAGAAGCTTTAGACAGAAGTTTAAAGTCAGTGATTTTAACTTTTGAAAATCACCCTCGTTCACTCACTATAAACAACAGCCCAAGCCTAATTACTGATTTTCAGACTCGCTTAAAACTCTTCAAAGAACTTAGTATAGACTATGTTTTAGCAATAAAATTCTCATTAGAGATTATGAACATGAGCCCAGATGAATATCTCAGAAACTACCTTCTAGCCACTCTAAACGCGAAAAGTGTTTCAGTAGGATATGATCATCATTTTGGTAAAAATCGCAGTGGAAATGTAGAGTTTTTAAAAGAGTTTTGTAAAGAGAATGATATTTTCATAACTATTAAAGAAGCTTTTAAAATAGATGGTGATCTAGTGAGCAGCTCTAGGATTCGCGAACAGCTTACTGAAGGTAATATTCGAGAAGCTAATAAATTACTGGGCCGAAATTTTACATTAAGAGGCACTGTTATTCATGGAGATGGCAGAGGTAAAGAATTAGGTTTTCCTACTGCGAATTTAAAAATATCAGATGAATTAATTAAACCTAAGGTGGGAGTATATTTAGCTACAGCTAATAAACATCAATGCTTAGTAAATATCGGTCATAGACCGACTTTTAGCGATAAACAAGAATTAAGTATCGAAGCTCATTTATTAGATTTCAGCGAGAATATTTATAACGCTGAATTAGAATTAGAGTTTATAGATAAAATCCGTGACGAAAAAAAATTTTCATCGAAAGAAGAATTAATTAAACAGATAAAAGAAGATATCAGCCTCACTAAAATTCATACTCTATAGAGTTTCTCAAAATTTCAAAGACTAAAAAAATTTGGTACCCCCAAGGGAATTCGAATCCCTGTTGTTCGGATGAAAACCGAATGTCCTAGGCCTCTAGACGATGGGGGCACATGAACTTAAATAATTTTAGTGTAAGGGACTTATTATTTGCAATAAGAATTTCTATTTTTTAATCTTAAATCAAGAATTCAAGAATTTTAACAGTGCTAGCACTGCACTTTATGTTAAGATTTATCAGGAAATTCATGAAGGCTTTTAGAACTTTTATCTAAGAGTTACTGTGAAAAGGAGAAAAAATGGATCAGAAAGAATTAGGACTACTAGGTAAAAAGCTTGGTATGACTCAGATATTCGACGACAAAGGTCTTGTCGTAGCGGTTACAGCTATATTAATCGCAGAAAATGTTATTACGGAAGTAAAAACTAAAGAAAAGCACGGCTACTCATCAGTTCAGTTAGCTGCTTTTAAAACTAAAGAGAAAGCTTTAAATAAGCCTACTTTAGGTCAGTTTAAAACTAAGAATCTAGAAGCTTTTAGAAAATTAATCGAAGTTAGAACTTCAGAAGACGCTTCAGACCTTAAAGTTGGTGATGAAGTTAATGCTGAAGAGTTTTTTAAAGATTTAGAGAAAGTAGATATCACTGGAACATCTATTGGTAAAGGTTTCCAAGGTTTCGTTAAAGCTCATAATGGACGTATCGGTAGAAAGTCACATGGCTCTAAATCTAAAAGACAGATAGGTTCATTAGGTGCAGGTACTACTCCGGGTAGAGTTCTTCCAGGTAAAAGAATGCCTACTATGCTTGGAAATGAAACAGTTACTACTCAGAAAGTTAAAGTAGTTTCTTACTCACCAGAAACTAAAGTGCTTCTAGTTAAGGGACCAGTTCCAGGCAAACCTGGTGCTCAGCTTAAGATTAAAGCTTATGGCATTAAAGCTTGGAACTTTAAAAATAAAGCATTAGCAGCTAAATAATGATGAAAGGACTAATTTCTAAAATCCTTACGATAAATCTTTTTATCATTCTTATTCTAGTTAGCTCGTCCTGTAATATAAACAATCAAGCAAATAGCTCATCTGAAATCAGGATGGGCTATTTACTTAATATCACCCATGCAGTACCAATGGTACTTTTAGAAGAATCTAGCTTTAAAGATAGGATAAAACCTTATCACTTTAGTGCAGGTGGCTATCTTTTAAATAACCTCTTAACGAAGAATCTTGATATAGCTTTTATCGGACCTGGTGCTTATCTAACTGCTATAGATAAGGGTTTTAAACTGGGATTACTCGGAGCTTATGCCTATGGTGCAAATGTGTTCGTACTCAGCCAAGATGTTCTTAACCAAAGCAAAGATCAAATTAAAGACCTCAAAATAGCAATTCCTCAATTTGGTAATACTCAAGATCTTCTGGCCAAGCTTTATTTAAAAGATTTAGCTCAAGATTTTTATGCCATCTCTCCAGCTGAACTGGAATTTGCTTTTCATAATAAATCCATAGATGCAACACTAGTAACTGAGCCTTGGGGTTCTATGTTATTAAATAAAGGTTATGTAGATGGTGCTAAAATTTTCCCAAATAAACTTAAAAAAATTAATCAGTATCCCACCACGCTTTTAGTCGTGCGTGAAGATTACTATGAAGCTAACAAAGAACTAGTGGATGAATTTACTAAAGAGTCTATAAATGTTCTAAGAAAGTTCTCCGTATCTAAAAATCATAAAAACTTAGCCCCTTTAATTCAAAAGCATTTCAAAGATAAAGTAAAAAAAGATATTCCGCTGGAATCTATAGAAGCTAATTTAAAGACCATAGTGTTTGACGAAAATAATAATTTAGATTTTTTCTTAAAACAGCTTGAACAAGCTGCCTACAAAGCTCATTACCTAAAATAAAAACCACAAGACTGTGAATTTCAAGTTCAATTATTTTTTTGGGGAAAAATGACCCCTTAAAATTTCACATCCATAAAGAGCACAATATCTTTTATGGATGCTTACGTAGAAGAAGACGCTGTATATTTCGCCACTAAAGATAGAATAGCCTTCGCAAAATATTCACCCTTAATAAAAAACAGAATCGAAAGTGGCTGTGTGCAAGCTTCACAGCAGATAATACCCTCTAAGCAAAAGTTTACAGCTTCACTAAAGAGGTATCATGCAGCTGAACATAAAGTCTACAACTGCTTTATGCGAAAAACTGCTAAATGCTCAGCAGATATTAGCAAAAAAGACTTGCAGGCTTTAATGCCAAACATCACTGAAGCTAAAATAAGTAGCAGCTTTTCACTTCTCTGCGGCAGCACTCAGGCTTATTTATTAATCATCAGCATGAGCTTACTGATAGTCTTGAACCTTTTCCTCAACAGCATTTTAAGTATCTGCATCAGCCTAAGTTTAGGAATACTGAGTATATATTTTATTCAGAAAAAATTTTTTTTAGAAGAGCCGAGTGAAAAAGAGCTGAAACTTGCACTCAGAGCTTTAAGCGAATTATTAAAAGGAGAATAAATCATGCAAATCAGCATAATTACTATTAGTACCATAAGCTACATCGGCATTCATTATCTGAGTCATAAACTCATTCATAAATATTTTGATCGCATAAAAGTACTAGCAAGCCCAAGTGTTAATATCATTTCAACTCATACATTTAAAGCCAAGACTCACCATTACAGCATTTTAACTTCAGTTGGTACGACGGTTTTCGCAATATTCTTAATTCAAATCTTACCTATACTTTTTAAAATCATTAAAGATCTAGCTTCAGATTTTAATGTCTCAGTAGTTTTTTCCGACTCTTACTTAAACTCAGGTGTTCTAGATAGTTTTGAGCGTTTTTCTGCTCTTATAGCTCAGGCAGCTGAATTATTACAACAAATATCACCCTTAATAGCGATTTTCATCGGTGGCTATAACTTACTGAGTAACTTATCTCGCGGCATGGCAGCGATACAAATCAAATAAAAAAGACTGGCATCCAATGATAAAAAAACACTTCGCCTTAAAAAAAGATATAGAAATCTTCAGTGGACTCAGCTTAAAAGAAATTTCACTGGGAATTTTATTTCTAGGATTATATCTCTATTTAATACAGCTACTAGCCATACAGATAGATAGCCCACTTGCTATTTGGATTCTAAGCAGCTTTACTTTTCTCTGGATCTGCTATCGCAGTACTAAACTGAATCTTAGCGAAAACAGTTTCTTTATAAAACATATAAGTTATCCATTACTAGTTAAATCTCAAAACCAATCACAGTCTTGCTTAGACGAAAATAGTAAATCAGCCTTAAAACTGCAGTTTCTGCCTCTGTCTCAAAAAGTAAAATCCTACAGTAAAAGATACAGAATTAAAAAATTAATTAACTACTCTACAGCAAGCAAGCTTGAAATAGATCAATTAAACCATCTCTGGCAGAAGCTTTTAGAAAACATACTGGAATTTAGAAATTCAAAAACCAAAATTAAATTCAGAATTTTCATCAATGCCGAAAATATTCAAGAAATGAATCCAGCTAAAGAAAGGGCTTCCCAATATGAAGAGAAAATATTTCATCCATGTAGGTTTTTAGAAATCGAGGTAAACAGTAATTCAGAAAAGACTTTACAGCACATAGATTACCACCTAGAACTTTTCAGTGTCGCAAATAAAATAGATCTTGAAATCATTTCAGATAAAGAGGATAACAGAACTGATTTCAA
>RFQS01000092.1 GCA_009924885.1 Pseudomonadota bacterium
TGCAAAAATTCCATCTCTCTTGATAAACTTCTCTCTGAAATCTAATTAACAATTTGCTTGAATTATTAAAAATTTAACTTCAGATCTGAATTCAGGAAACTCTTGAAGACACTGATATAGTAAATGATTCTTATAGTGAAATGACTGAAATTATTTCGGGTGACGTAAGCACAGAAATTATTGATAGTAAAGGTCGTATCAGTGACCTAAGATCAAACCTCGGTCTTGGAGAATACGACGATAACGGGCGAGCAATGGTGCCTGGAACTATTTACAAAGACGAAAGTCAGCACACTCAGACCGCGAATAAACATGCTAATCTCGGTTACAAAATAGTAATAGTAGGAGAAATTCCACCACCACCCGGAGCTTTAGATTTCTGGCCAGAATTTTATGCACGTGGCAAAGGAGTTCTAGAATGGGACGTCCCCGAAACTAAGAATTTTCTTCCGCCGCCGCCACCAAGTGACCCTTTAATACTTGATCTAGATGGAGATGGGGTAGAACTAACCTCTCTGACAGAAGGAACCAAGTTTGATATAGACGGGAATGGCACTCTAGACCAAACTTCTTGGACTAAGAGTAGTAATGATTTCGATGATGCCTTCCTTGTATTAGATTCTAATAAAAACGGAGAAATAGATTCAGGGACTGAATTATTTGGCGATCAAAAAGGCTCTGCTAACGGCTATATTGAATTAAGCAAATTAGACTCAAATCAAGATGGCACTATCGACGCTAAAGATACTGCATACAAAGATTTACAACTTTGGGCTGACATGGATGGTGACGGTAAAGTAGGTGATGGTGAATTAAAAGGATTAGAAGAACTAGGTGTTAAATCTATTTCAACTAAATTCACGGGTCAAGTCGGTAGCAAAATAGACGCTAACGGAAATGACATCAGCCTTGAAAGTACATTTACGCGAGTGGTTAACGGTGAAGAAAAAACACTTAAAACAGTGGATGCCTTTTTTGTTACCGATGCTGCTGAAACCAATCAGAGAACTATAACTTCTACTCAAGCTGGTGCTAATTCAGTAGTAACAACTCGCAGTACAAGTACTAATAACGCCTCGATTTCACCAGATGAAATTAATGCTACTAGTGCTGAAGATGAAGCTGAGCTTGAGGCTGAAGAAAAAACTGAAAGATTTCGCCAAATTAGTCTCTCAAATAAATTAGATGAAGCTGAAGCGAATAAACAAGCTTATGAATCTGAGCTATCTAGTGTCGAATCCGAAGTGAATAATGCTACAAGCAAAAGCTCAACAGTGAAAATTACTAAGCCTGCGAGCAGCGAAGATGAAGAAACTGAGGCTGTAGATGTTTCCAGTTCCGAAGATGATACTGTTGTTTTGTCTAGAAAAGATTCATTAACAGCAGATATATCATCAATAGATTCAGAAATAGAAAATCTTCGCAGCCAAATTGAGTAAAAAATTTCAGCTCAATAGCTAAATATGAGATAGAATTAATTGAAATATTATCTGTAATAAGCTAAATGAGCAGATCGCCTGTCAAAATCGCAATAACCTGTGACACCCAAAGATTGGGCTGTAAATTATTAGTTAATTTACTTAAGATTAACGGTGCAGAGCCAGTCGTCATACCGACACTATTAGAAGCTGAAGACGGCTTTTTTAAATTTAATACGCCATGTGAAGAACTTAAAAAAAAACATTTAGAAAAAGTCTCAGAATTAATGAAAGGCGTAGACGCTCTTATACTTCCTGGTAATAAATATGATCTTCACCCTAGTTACTACAAAGATGATGCTCTGCACCCTAAAACCCTGCTCTGTGACAATCCCTGCAATCTCAGATTCGATTCTGAATTCATCATGGCTCGTTATGCACTTTTCGAAAGACCCATGCCAATACTCGCCATATGCGGTGGAATGCAATTACTTAATGTTATTCTTGGCGGGTCTTTAGTTCAAGATTTAACAGATGACCGTCGCACTCAAGAATCTGGCACTCAACACTGTGACCCAAATTTCATTCATAAGCCCGATATAATCCAAGAGACTCTGAAAGAGAGATTTTTCAGAATGCTTGAAAATGGTGAAAACGCTAATATTTTTGATGCCACCCATGGTATGGAAATAGTCAGAGACTCTGAACTAGCTAGGCTTTATAGAAAATACGCACCCGAGCTTGATCTTTCAGACATAGATGAGTTAAGTATTCACCATCAAGGACTCTTTAAAGAAAACCTCAGTAAAGAATTAAAAGCCGTAGCTTATGCACCAGATGGATTAATAGAAGCAGCAGAAATACATTCTCATGCCAAGTTCAATATCCTAACGCAATTTCATGTGGAATATAATGTAAGCAGACTTGCTAATCCTATCGTGCAAGAGTTAATTAAATCTGTTTAAACTATGGCTTATTTCAATTCTTCTAAAACTTATATCTCTGAAATGTTAGAAGAGATCGGAGTCTCGTCAATAGATGATCTATTCAGAGACATTCCAACAGAACTTCTCTTAAAGCATGATCTGAAATTAGATTCAGCATTAGCAGAATGGGAAGTGCAAGAATATTTCCACAAACTTAGTTTAAAGAATAATTACAGAACTAATAATTTCAAAGGAGCTGGAGCATATCAGCATTACGTTCCAGCTTTAGTAAGATATCTCAGTTCTAGAGGCGAGTTCTTAACATCCTATACACCATATCAACCAGAAGTCAGTCAGGGAACGCTTAGAGCTATCTATATGTTTCAGTCTTTTATGGCTGATATCTGCGGCATGGATTTAGCTAATGCCTCCATGTATGATGGAGCCACAGCTTTAGCAGAAGCTCTCTGCATGGCTCATCGCATCCATAAAAAAAGGAAAATTTATTTATCTAAATTCACCCATCCTGAATATATAGAGGTCGCAGAAAATTACCTACACGCTTTAGATTTAGAAATTTCTTTCTTTGAAGATTTAAGTCAAGTAGATAATTCTTCGATAGTCAGTATCTCTAATCCAAATTTTTACGGTGAATTACTAAGTCACAGTGAAAGACTCAGACTCAGTGAAGAAATAAAGAGCAGAGATTTATTCTTAATCATCTCTACTAGTGAGCCTTTCGCTTTATTCATGGATGAGAAATTAAAAGATTTAGGTGCAGAAATAGTCTGCGGCTCAGCACAATCCTTTGGCAATCCAGTATTTTACGGTGGGGCTCAAGTCGGTTTTATAGCAAGCAAGTTAGAACACGTTAGACAGATGCCAGGTAGGCTGGTAGGCAAGACTACAGATCGCAAAGGCAATACTGGCTATGCCTTGACCTTTCAAGCAAGAGAACAGCACATTAAAAGAGATAGGGCTAGCTCTAATATCTGCACCAATCAATCTATCCATGCTCTGTGTGTAGCTATTTATTTAAGTATGCTTGGAATATCTGGAGTAGAGAAAGTCATTCAAGACTGTTATTTAAAATCTCAACTAATCAAAAATACACTTAAAAAATTTCCAGAAATTAAAGTGTTTTCAGAAAATACTTTTAATGAATTTACAGTGCAGGTTAATTTTAATGCTATAGAAAAGAGATTAGGTTTAGAAGCAGCAAAGCAGCTCCAAGAATACTTAAATAGTTACTTAGTTAGTTTAAGTAAATTTGATATTTTAATTACTAAAAACCTAATACCCAAGAAGCTTTCTGAGCATTCAACTCAATATCTAAGTAATAGTTACTTACTAGCAGTCAGCGAGATTAATTCACTAGAACAGATAAAAATATTCATTGAAGGTTTAAATCAAATACTAGAGAATTCAGTAGAGATAAGCTTTTCAGAAGAATCAAACATTAAATCAAAGAATGAAATAACCGAAACTATAGAGTATTTACCTAAGATCGACCCTGAAAATTACAAATTCGAATCTAAGACAGAGCTGGATGTCTGTAGATATTTCACTAAACTCTCACAGAAAAATTTCTCCATAGACACTAATTTCTATCCACTAGGTTCTTGTACAATGAAATACAATCCTAAAGTTAATGATGATATAGCGAGTCAGGCTTCTTGGACTGGGGTTCATCCATACGAAGATGAGAAGAACATTCAAGGCGTACTTAAAGTTTATGAAGAACTAAATCAATCACTTTGTGAAATCACTGGCTTTGATAGTTTCAGCTTACAGTCAGCAGCAGGAGCCCAAGGAGAATTTTCTGCATTATTAATGGCAAAAAAATACTTCAATGATAAAGGAACTCCAGAAAGAGACATAGTCCTAGTACCAGATTCAGCTCATGGTACTAATCCTGCTAGTGCCGTTATGGCTGGATTTGAAGTGATTTCAGTAAAGTCCGCAGTGGACGGTGACGTAGATTTAGAACATTTAAATGAACTCTGCACCATTCATTCTAAAAGCATCGGAGTGTTTATGTTAACCAATCCTAATACCTTAGGGATTTTCAGTAAACGCATTCAGACCATTACTAAAACAATTCACGAGCATGGTGGATTAATGTACTATGATGGAGCGAATCTTAACGCCATAGTCGGCACAAATCGCCCTGGTGATATGGGCTTCGACTTAATACATCTAAATGTCCATAAAACATTTTCAACACCACATGGAGGTGGTGGTCCAGGAGCTGGTCCTGTGGGCGCTAAAGGTGAACTTATAAAATATTTACCAAGTCCTTATTTAGTTAAAGATGCTAGTGGTGACTTAAAATGGGATAAAACAAATAGCCAATCAATAGGGCGAATCAGATCATTTCACGGAAATTTTAATGTACTAATTCGTGCACTTACCTATATCAAATCTAATGGTAAAGAAGGTATTTCACAAATCGGTCAGATAGCAACTCTTAATGCTAATTATCTACAAGAGAAAATCCGAAAAAGTCCTATACTCTCGGAAGAAGGTCTTTTCAGTCCTTATTTTAACGAAGTCTGCAAACATGAATTTATTATCAGTGCAAGTAAACTTAAAGAAAAATATGGCATTAGTGCTTTAGATATAGCTAAAAACCTTTTAGATAAAGGCATTCATGCTCCCACTATCTACTTCCCCACTAATATCAATGAGTGCATTATGATAGAACCCACTGAAACAGAGTCTAGAGAAAGTTTAGATTCACTCGTTTTAGTACTAGAAGAAATTATTAGCTTAGCCAAAACAGAATCTGGCAGAGAGCTTATTAAAACTGCACCACATACCACAGAATTTTCACGTTTCGATGAAGTGAAAGCTGTTAAGGAGCCTGTTTTGAGCTGGATGATGGAAGGTTTAAAGTAACCGAATTTGCACTTTTCTTTGGCGCATATCTTATTTTCACTTAATGGAATTTTTTGCTGATGTTGGCGATGGTGTCACGGAAGTTGAATTTCCCTTTAGTCAATGGAGCATTGTTAACCGATTGTCCTCCATTTTCTGCCCTCCAGTCCTGAGCACTTTTTAATAACATCTTAACGTTATGTTGTGTGAGTTGAGCTAACTCTGAATCACCCAATCTCTTAGGTAATGATGGGGCTGCTGCACGTCGACTACGAAATGAATCACCTTGATAATCGGGCTCTAATTCAAATTCTTTAACTAAAGAACTATTAACTCGAACCGATGAAGGTTTTAACCATTCTTGCTCAATAAATTTTAAAACTTTTACTAATTTATCGTATGGCTCAGTGTGTTCCCCAATAGCTAATTGTCCAAGAACTTGCTTAGCACCAGTAGCAATTAGTCCCAATCTTAGTTCTTCTTTCAATCGTGCATACGGATCTTTACCTGTAAAGTTGATTCCTGTCAAATACAATTTTTCTAATTGATCAAATAAAAAATAATTATCCCTTATATGATTAGCACAAGTCTCTTTAATTTGTTTTACAGTAGCTAGAAAGTCATTCTGGTCTATAGGTTGAGAGGGATTTTCACTTAAAATAGTTCGAAGTGTTTGATTACGGTAAGGATTTTCTTGTGCCACAGCTTGTCTGCTTTCAATGGGAGTGGAAAGGGCTTTAAACATTGCCCTACTTTCTACTGTATTCGCATTAACTAAAGTTTGTAATGCTTCAAGTGGAGTCCTTAGAGTTTTCAAAACTTGTTCTACATCAAATGATTTGATTGAATTAATTTGGCCTGATGAATTAATAGTGCTTGACATGATGCTTTTTATCTTAAACTATCATATCTTATTTTGACAAGTTGTATTTTAAAAATTAATCAACAGGATTTCTCACTTCGCACCAAAACTAGTAGCTAGTCCCATAAATAACCTGAAATCATAACCAGCCTGCTCTCCCTCATAGACCTCGACTACAGGGAATCCCGCACTGATGTTATAAACTACTCTGTCATTCAAAGTCATCCTGACTCCAGGACTTAAAAATACTGTGACCCCACCATGATTAGGAACCCTACGATTATCTATCTCAGGTACGCCCTGAGCTAAAGTATTCCCCTCGAAAATTAAATCCCAAGCTATGTGCTGCCCTAAGATATGCTCTGGTAAAAGCTTTTCAAAAATATTACATTTATGCTCTTCATGGTCATGACTATGCTGAAATGGGTCTTTATGAGTATGATGCACTGGATAACTAACCGCCACATTATAACTAGCCAAATCACCCACATCAGTAGAAGCTTTCCCCTCGGTACTTAATTTATAGAGAAAATTAACATCTAAATTTACTTTATTAGAAAAGGTCTTAGAAACAGCTAAACCGAACATCGGATCAGTAGATCCCGAGCTAGGCTGGTTTACAGTTTCAAAAGTCTCTCCATTATCAGCTTTTACAGAACTGTTTCCTGTAGGCAGTTTCACACCAGCTAAAATAGCTGACTGAAATTTATGTTTCTCAGAATTTAAAAACCTATACTGACTAAGTAGAGTAAGCCCACCAAAGCCGATAGAATTACCAAGCTGCTCCAATTCACCATCATGCACTTCATGGAAGGCAAAACCATTACTAAAAGGCATACTAGCAGAGATGCTTAAATCATCAGTAATACCGTAAGCCATATTTAAACTAGAAGTGAGATTAGAATTTAAATCATCAGCGTGTTGTTTTTTACTAATTAGACTGGTGATCTGTGACTGAGAAAATCTCCCAGAATTTAAATAACTCGCACCCGCACTAACACTAAACACGCCTTTAGGCAGAGTATACGCTGGTAATGTAATAATAGGGCCAGCAAGCCCACCAGCTTGGATGCCCGCAGAACAGCCACAGGCACCACCATGAGCGGAAACTGAATTAGAAGCTAATATTAAAGCTAATAGTAAATAACAAAGACGAGTAGACACGGCAGAAGATTATTCTAATACTAAATACATCATTTAATCTAGAAAAAGACTAAAAGCCTTATACCATCATAGATTTAAGCACAGCAGGTATATCTTTACCATAAGTTTGGTAAAACTCCATAGCCCTTAAATCCTTTAGCCAAGAGCTTAAAGCAGGATAATCACTTAAACTGTAATCCATCGCATCAGTCAAGCCTAAACTAGCTAAAAGACTAAAATCGGCTAGAGATAATTTATCACCACATACATATTTATTCTTCTGAAGCTGTTTTTCCACTATAGGTAAAAATCTAATCAAAGAATCTTCCCCTTCTTTAAGAGATCTTAAATCAGGCTCCATATTAAAAATTTTATAAAATACCTTATTTACAGCGATTTTCAACAAAGATGTACCGATATGTACGGTAGTAAAATCTAACCACTGATCAACAACCGCTCTTTCCTCTAAAGCTTTCGGATATAAATCAGAATTATTTTTATCTGCAAGATATCTCATGATCGCTAAACTTTCAGTAAGATTAAAATCTCCATCAACAATAGCAGGCATTTTCCCAACAGGGTTAATCGCCAAAAATTCCGCTGATTGCAGGTCTCCTTTTCTTGGATCCAATGCAATAAATTCATAATCCAGCCCTAAATAAATAACAAGAAAATTTACTTTATTAACGAATATAGAGAGTGGGTTACCGTAGATTTTAAGCATTTTTAAGACTCCTTTCCTATCTGTACTAATCAGTACAATCACATCATGCCATAAATTAAGAAATATGTACTGAATGGTACAAAGATTTGAAAGCACTATGGAAGAGCAGTTTCAACTACGAATGATTGCCAAATACTTTAAAGCATGTTTAATACTAGCTTTTAAAGGTTTAATATCTTTTCTAATTTTAGAAGTCATCAGCCCACCCTGTAGAATAGCAAGACAAAAATCCGCCAAAGAATCCGCGTCTATATTTTTCTTGAAATCACCATTTTTTCTAGCTTTATCGAAAAACTTTTTCAATGTGAGTTTCATATAGTCAAAAATCTCATTAACTTGTTGAGAAAGTTCTATTTGAGAAGAGTTTAATTCCGCACCAATAAAACCAAGTGCGCAAGCTCGAGGTTTATCAAAACGTTTATTCATGGTTAGAAAAAAATTTAAAAAATCTTCTAAATCTTCCCAAGAACTAATCTCATGATTAATAGGTGAAGCATCTGATCTAATAAATTTAAAAAAACTTTCAAGAACAGCACTGATCAAGCCCTCCTTGCTTTTAAAATAATAATAAAACTGACTTTTCCCCCAGCAAAAATTCCTAAAGAAAAAATAAAGATAGTGATTTAACTCTGGCCTTTGTAAGGGTATTGTGCTTAACTAGAGCTGTTGAGAGAAAGTAGTCTT
>RFQS01000093.1 GCA_009924885.1 Pseudomonadota bacterium
AATGGTGATACACTGGCTAATGAAGCTGCTCTTAGTGCGGTTCGTAATGCTGCTGCATTTCCACCATTACCAGTAGGTTCTGCACCTTCTATAGATATAGAATTTACTTTCGACTATAACGTATTCAAAAGGTCACGATACTAGGTAAAATGGAGTTAGGAAAATATGTTGATTAATAGAGTTAATGCACAAGAATCTGCGGGCTTAGGCCTTGCTGAAGCTGCTGGTCTGACCCAAGATGGCGGAGAAGCACAGTTTAATTTTTTACAGTCATTCTGGGATTATTTTCAGGCAGATATGATCTCCTCTATCCCCATAACCTTTGCATCCATACTGGTTATTGCTGTAATGATAGAACGAGCTTTCTTTTATAATCGTAATAGCTGTGATATAGCTTTTTTATTAAATAATCTTCAAGCACAACTTGAAAAAAATGACTTAGAGGGTGCTCGCAATATTGCCACACAGTCAAGGAGTATAACTGGAGAAGTCGCAGAAGAAGGAATACGTTTACTTGCTGTTCAGAAAGAGGATTTCAGCAAAGCTTATGATATTACTGTGAATATTGTGACCAGAAAACTACAACAATATCTTCCTGTTCTCGGTACAGTAGGTGCTATTGCTCCTTTCCTCGGTCTTTTTGGAACAGTTTCTGGGGTTATTAAAGCCTTATGGAGAATGAGTTTAGGTGGCGGCGGTGGCTCACTTGAAATGGTTGGTGAAATCTCTAATGCTCTGATTGCGACAGGTTATGGTCTTGCAATTGCAATTGTGGCAGTAGTTTTTAATAATATTTTCAATAATATCGTTAAAAGATATGAAGATGATTTTCTGCTTTTAAAACTTCTATTTATGAGCTTTATGGAAGTTAACTTCTTTGAAACTGCGCTAGCCAGTGGATCTAAAACAAGTGGTTATTCTAAAAATCAATATGATAATGATGATATAGATGATTCATCATATCCAGACTTTTTAAAATAGGAGATTAATCTATGGGCATTTCAGGTGGTAGCGGCGGTAGTGATTTCTCTGAAATCAATATAACTCCTCTTACTGACGTATTTTTAATACTATTCTTAATCATGGTTGTTATCGCACCGATGATTAATGAAACTTCTCTGCCAATTTCACCACCTCAAGCGAAGAATGGTGTTAATGCAGATACGAAAGGGAAGGTCATTAATTTAGAAATATCAGCAGATGGCTTAATAGCAATTAATGGTAAAAAACTCAGTCCAGATCCCATATCCCCAGAAAAAGTTAATGAAATGGTAACTGCTGAATTAAATCTCATAAGACAAGACGCGAGCTACATAGAAGCACCATTAAACGTCGTGGCAGACGCTGAAACCAAGCAAAAATACTTGGTGGGTGCATTAGATGCAGCTTCAGGACTTGGAATCAAAAAACTTAATATAGTTACTGTCACTCAAACCTAATTCAAGGAAGCGTTGAAAAAATGCTACTTTAAGTGTTTTTCAGTGAATCCTTGAGATTTCTACAGACTCTTGAAGAGAAACTACTGGATAGCCTCTAAAATAGTATTGTCCATTTTTTTCTAATCTTAAATCTTTGGTCTCAATAGATTTATCTCCGTACCTACTCGCTGTGGTACTTTGCCAGTCAGTACTCCCGTCGCTATTGATTTTCGTGAAATGTAACGAAAAGGCATTATTAGTACTATAAGTCGCCATCAGCAAATAACCTTCCTCTGTTAAAGATGGTTCTAGATCGATCTTTTCACCTATGCTCAAGTTTTCCTGAAATTTCTCAGTAATACCAAAAGCTAGTGCTGTACTACGCAAAGATCTAATAGTGTGATCAAAATCTGAAAAAATCTGTAGAATTTTATTTGAATTTAAAGGCTGATCATTATAATGAGGAAACTTAAATACTTGATCAAATGACTGATGTTCTTCATTAAAATGTACTAAAAATTTTTGCTGATTAACCCCTAAACAGACAGTTAAATTATTATTCTCGTCTAACGCAGATGCCATAGATGATGGTAATAAAGATACTTTGGTATCATCAGGCAAATATAAATCATTCCTTATCAAATCATAAATTTCTTCTTTTCTAAATTCCTGTAAAGAGTCACCAAATTTATTTTTCTGGAAAAACCTCACCAAATCCCTGCTTAATTTTTCTCGTGGATTAATAAACCATAACGCTTTTCTAACATCATACTTAAGATCGATATCTGCTAGCTCTGGTACATTATCTAATTCCCAACCAGTAACAAATTCTGATTCTGACAAGTGATTATCTCTTGAATAACGATTTGACCAAGCTGCGATTTTATCCTTAATAGAGATGCACTCCTCTTCGGATAATGGTCTACCTCTTTTTTGGTTAACTCTTGTCACTATTTCTTCAACTACATACTCTACTGGAAAATTTTTCATGACCGCAATTTGCACTAGCTTAATTAAGGGAGAATTAAGGTGAAAATATCATTTTTTTAATAATAGGAATATATAGGCTCTTAAAAAAAGTGACAGCAACTCCGAAATTCAGAATTGCTGCCTTAACCAAGGGGGTGGTTGTCTAAGTTATATAAACCCGACTCGAACAAATATTTCCTAATTTATTTGAAGTATTTTGCTTAAATTATCTACAATTATAATCAACCATGCAACTGATAGATCAAAATCTAGAGTCCTTTAAAAGTTCGAAACCAGTTACCTTAATTGATGGAATCGAAACAGTTTTTAAAGATCAAATTTCTACTTATAGAAACAAATACCAAACTAAATTTAAAGAGCTGCATAAAATTCTTTTAGCTCAGGCTAAAGCTGAAACTCCTAAGCTCGAATATTTTCAGTGGTTGAATTTTGACTACTTAAAAAATTTAAATGATCTTAAAACTAAACCTTTAGCCAGTAAGCTCAAAGGACAAGGTTATGAAAACTTAGTCATAGTTGGCATGGGTGGTTCTGGAATTAACAGTTTAGTTTTGGATAACGGTCTTCGTGAATTTACGAAGCTTGATGAATCTGCTCTAAAAATATTTATCCAAAATAACTTAGATAGCAGCTCCATGCAAGCTCGCCTAGAAAGCTTAGGTGACAATATTGAAAAAACATTATTTGTAATTATTTCTAAATCAGGTGGCACCGATGAAGTTAGAAGAAATCTTTACAGTATTATTGCTTACCAAATCGCCAAGAGACCAGAGAAATTAAAAGATCTTTATAGATCTATAGTATTAATCACCGAGCCAGAGAGAGAAGGAAAGAAAAATTTTCTCCATGAGTTTAAAAAAGAGATTAAGACTAAATTTGATGTCGATATGCCAGTTTTAGAAAACCACCCTGAAATTGGTGGCAGATTTTCTATGTTCTCCCCAGTGGGCATGTTCACTGCTGAGTTAATTGGTTTAGACAGTAGTGCTTTACTAGAAGGTGCTGAGGCTTGTTTTAATGATTTCGTGAACCAGGAAGAGCTTAATGACTCTAAAGTAGCGAATCTTGCCTTAATAGACATTATGCTTTCTGACTTAGCCTATGTTCATCGCTACAGCATGGTTTACGCTGATTCTTTAGAAGCGACGAATAAATTCAGAGCCCAACTTAAAGGTGAATCACTAAATAAAAATGGCATAGTTTCCACTGTACATATAGCAGGAATCGGAACTGTAAATCATCATTCTGATCTAGAATTACTTTTTAAAGATAATAATAATCTAGTTCTTGAGCAGATTTATTTTATGAAACCCGCTCATGAAGCAGTTAATCCTAAGATTAATTTAGAAATTCTTAAAGACCTAGAGAGTGAATCAAATCATGCTTCTCTAATCAAGAATCATATTAAGCCTTTAAGAACTTACTTGATTGAAAAGGGAAACCCTGTGTTAACGACTGTCCTGCCTGAACAGAATGAATATAATTTAGCTTATTTTCTTTTCCAAGATATGCTTGTAACTATAGTACAAGCGGGGATTCAAGATGCCATAGGCAGTTTTGAAAAATTAGATTTATCTATTCGTCAGTGGGAAGTAGAGAGATATAAAAAAAGTCTTAGTAAGTAGTTTGAGCTTACAAGAGGATTTAATTTACTCTTTATCAATGTTAGGAAAGCTAGCCTATGATTCTGGCTTCGAGTTATTTATAGTTGGTGGTGTTCCACGTAATTTAGTTTATCCAATTCTGCATAAGGATCATGAGGACGACGAAAACGCAGAAAATGAAGGTTGCGAGGAGACCGCTGCACAACGTGCAGTTTCAAGGCTGAGGAGGACGAATGACCGCAGTGTACTGCAAGTACATGAGGATCATGAGGACGACGAAAACGCAGAAAATGGAGTTGTACAGCGGTCTCTAGAGAAGCAAATGCTTACAGAACCCCTAGCTAATGATATTGACTTACTTATTAATACCGCTGCTCTACCTTGGATAAGTTCAATAAAAGAGAAGTTTAAACTTTTAACTAAACGAACACTTATTATTATTGAAGAATTTAAACCTTTTCAAACAGTAAAAGTCAAAATCTCTGGTCTTGATATTTATGATCTTGAATTTGCAAGTGCAAGGACTGAATCCTATCCCGAGCCTGCTAGTTTTCCTGAGGTAACTCTGAGCTCGAATATTAAAGAAGATATTTCACGGCGTGATTTTACAATTAATTCGCTGTTAATTTCACTTGGCCCATTAAATTTCGCTGAGCTTATAGATCATTCCTCGGCTTTATCTGACATGAAAATGGGTCTAGTAAGAGCTTTTCACTCTAATAGTTTTATAGATGATCCGACGAGGATCTACAGAGCTTTTCGCTTTGCTCTAGAATATGGCTTCGAAATAGAGCTAAAAACAAGTGAGTGGCTTAAAGCAGCTCTAAAAGATGAAAGATTCCCTCTCTGGTTTAAGAAAAGGAAAAATAGATTTAATATCGAACTTGAAAAATATCGTAGCTTAATTACTCGCTGAGCAAATAAACAAGTTTAGAATTCCTTAAGGATTTAATTATAATCTGTGATAATATTTTTTAAATAGTATATATACATCATTAATTGATGATAGTAAACCCACTTCCTATTTCTCAAGATAGTAGCTTCGCTACTCGTGAGGCTTCAGAGTCTACAGATCTTCACGCGTCTTTAAATATAGGGGACAGGCAGTTAGATACTGAGGTTCAAAGAATTAGTCACCTAGAGCGTAGTCTAAAACAAGATATACTGGAACCTAGCTTTGAGAATAAAAAGAATTTACACGCAAGTGCAGAAACTTTTCTGGATAAGGCTTTGCCTATAATGACTTACGGTAATGCTGCCATTAATTTACCTTCTCTCATAATCTCGCTGCTTGGTTTGAAAAATAATGACTTAAAGGATCAAGCAGCTAAATTAGAAAAATATGGTCTATATGCCACTAAAGCTCAAGCTGTAACAGCTGGAGCTACTTTTATTCAAAAAGGGTTTGAAACTAAAAATATAATACTATTGCTAACTGGTTTAGCACAAGCTTTTAAATTACCATCTGGTTTTAATCGACTTATAAGGCTCTCTGGTATTCCTTCTTCTCTCGATCAAATTCCTGCTGCTGCGAATCCCCTTACGGGTAAAGATACTTATGAAAGTTTCGGAGAAAGCTGGAAGGAAAATACTCGCGTATTAGGTGAAGTCTGGAGTGAATTTAAAAATGATCCTAAGAGTTTTTTAAAATTCTTTAAACCAAATTCTCCACCTAATCATACTAAGGCATTAGTTCCTTTAACTGCCACTATGATGATAGGGGCTATTTTAAGTAATTTAGTAGATTTTCCGATTTTTGGTCCACTCAGGCAACCTTTACTAGCCATCACAGCGGGTCTCAGGCATGGTGGCGGAGCTTTATCTGATTACATTTTATCTAAAGATGATAAGAACCCTGATAATCAGAAGGCTGGGATTATTTATCTAATTGGTAGTGCTTTAGATTATGGTGCTTTTTTCACCAAAGAGAAAGTTAGTCATGTAATGCACCAAGCAGCCTGCTTATTAAATCCTATTGGAGAAATGTTCTTAATAAAAGGTTCTGCAGGAGGGCATCAAGCAAATCATTCCACAGATTTAGTTCCTCAAGTTGCTTAATATTCACTTTATTTTCGTGGTTTTTATTTTATAATCTTTCTTTATGCAAGTTTTACAAGCAAGGATTTAAACTTAAATAAGGAATAGAGTTATGAAGAAAATCGGATTATTAGGTGGAATGAGCTGGGAATCTACGATAGAGTACTATCGCATTATCAATGAAGAAGTACGTAAACGTACTAATCCGCAGACTTCAGCTAAGATCATTTTAAATAGCATGAATTTTAAAGAGATCGCTGATTTACAACACGCAGGTAAATGGGATGAACTCTATGAAATGATGGCAAAAGCAGCTCTAGAATTAGAAGAAGCTGGTGCTAAAGCTATTTTCATCTGTACCAATTCAATGCATAAGTCTGTACCAGCTATTGAAGCAAAGGTCTCGATTCCAGTAATTCATATCGCAGATGCTCTCGTTAAGCAGATTAAGAAAGATGGTTTTAAAAAAATAGGTTTGCTCGGTACTATGTATACGATGGAGCATGATTTTTATAAAAAAAGATTAGAAGAAAAACACGGGATCGAGGTAATAATACCTGAAAAAGCAGACAGAGGCGTGATTAGTGAAATTATCTACAAAGAACTCTGCTGCGGTATTTTTTCTGAGCAGTCTAAGGCTGAGTATTTAAGAGTTATCGCTAATTTAGCAAAGCAAGGTGCTCAAGGAGTGGCTTTAGCCTGTACCGAGATTCCACTGTTAGTCAAAGATGGCGAAGCAGAAGTGCCACTTTATGAAACTACTTATTTACATGCGATGGCTGCGGTGGATGAGGCTTTGAAGTGATGAATGAATAAAATTCTTGATAATAAAAAAAATAAAGTATCTGATGCTTTGATTGAGAATATAGAACAAGGTTCTAAACTTTCCATTACGTCTGCATACTTTACTATTTATGCTTATGACAAGCTCAAAAAGGCTTTAGGCAAAATTAAAGGATTAAGGTTTTTATTTTTAGAACCGACTTTCACTGAAGAGAAAGAAGAATTAAGGGAATTTTATATAAATAAACTAAGTAGAGAAAAGCAGCTCTCTGGCACTGAATACGAGATTAAATTAAGGAATGAATTAACTCAATCCCAGATAGCTAAAGAGTGTGCTGAGTGGATTGAAAACAAGGTCGAGTTCAGGTCTTTAAAAAGAGAAGATGTCTCGAATGCAAGAACTATACATGTCCAAAATCCAAATATAGAGTTTGTTATAACCGGCACTCTTGATTTTACTTCATCTGGATTAGGTTTCTCTAGCTCTAAAAAAATAGAAATGAGCTTAATGACTGATGACAAATCAGCTACCCAAGAAGCTTTAGAGTGGTTTAATGAGACATGGAATAATCCTAAGCTCGTAGAAGACGTTAAAGAGGAGGTGTTGAAAAATATTCAAATTATCTATAAGGAAAATACCCCAGAAACTATTTACTTTATTACTCTCTATAATATTTTTAAAGAGTATATTAACGACTTAGGGGAAGAGGCTGTAATTAAATCTAAGACTGGTTTTAAGGATACTCTAGTTTGGAATAAACTCTATAAATTTCAGAAAGATGCTGTAATCGGTGCGATTGAAAAATTAGAGAAGCATAATGGCTGCATAATCGCTGATAGTGTAGGTTTAGGGAAAACCTTTGAAGCTTTAGCTGTGATTAAATACTATGAACTCCGTAATGACAGAGTTTTAGTCCTTTGTCCGAAGAAGTTAAGAGATAACTGGCTGATTTATACTGTCAATGATAAGCGTAATATTTTAGATAGAGATCGCTTTAACTATGATGTTTTAAATCATACGGATTTAAGTCGAGAGAAGGGCTTTTCTGGAGATATAGATCTCAAGATGATTAATTGGGCTAATTATGATTTGGTGGTTATTGATGAATCCCACAATTTCAGGAATAACGATCCTCGTATAGATCGTAAAACTCGCTATAGAAAATTAATGGAAGATATTATTCAAGCTGGAGTTAAGACTAAGGTCTTGATGCTATCAGCTACACCAGTAAATAATAAGCTCAGTGATTTAAAGAATCAAATCGCTTTTATTACAGAAGCAAATGATAAAGCCCTATCTGAGGAAGGGATTAATAGTATAGAAATTACACTTAGAAACGCTCAAATGCAGTTTAATCGATGGCTAGAAAAACCTTTAGATGAGAGAAAATTAGAGACTTTACTGCCTCATCTAAATATAGACTATTTTAGATTATTAGATACATTAACCATAGCCCGCTCCAGGAGACATATAGAGAAATATTATAATCTAGATGAAATCGGTAAATTTCCAGAGAGATTAAAGCCTGAGAATATTAAAGCTCAAATAGATTTAAAAAATGAGTTCCCAGATTTTGAGACTATTAATGATTCTATTAGAAGGCTTACGCTCGCTATATATTCACCATTAAAGTATCTGATTACCTAGCAAGCTGCCCAAGATTTCGTGTTTAAACCATTCTAGAATTGAATTCTTTGTTTACATTTTGTTTATGCATTCTATAATCAGATAGA
>RFQS01000094.1 GCA_009924885.1 Pseudomonadota bacterium
ACCGCTTTTTATTTTAATTTCTTGCTTTTTGTGGGCTTGGTTTTTCTTTTATCTAAGGGCTTAGCTTATCTAGCTAAGCAGTTTATCGGTATAGTTTCAATGACAAGCTGTGTCATTACCTCAGTAATTCTTGTTTTAGTCATTAATACTTTATTACTTTTGAAAACACAGAATGATTTTGGTAAGTGGGTTCTAGGTCTAGAGATTAAAAATTTACACGATGATAAAGCTGTGAACTGGTATCAGATGCTTGTTAGAGCCTTTCTTTCCTATGTTTCTGTTTTGATTCTTGGTTTAGGTTCTATCGCGATGATATTTAATTCAGAAAGGCTTACACTGCAAGATCTCTGTGCAAATACCTTAGTGGTAGAGAATCCTAATTATAATCGTCAGTTTTTTTTAGTTAAAATTTTTCATTTTATATCGCTGTTATTAGGATCATTAGTGAGCTTAGGAATTTTCACTATTCTGGTCTGTGCACCAGTACCACTTTTAAGTAATTATCTATATGAAACTAATATTACTGGTTATGACTCAGTCGCTTTTTATAAACCTGCCTCTGAGACAGAGGCAGAGCTTGTTAAAGAAGAGCTCAGAATACCAGTATCTAATGGTCAAGTTTATGCTTTGATGAGCCTGAAGGATAATGCGGAGTATTTAGATTTTCAGATTGATGCGAATAGTCAAAATAATTATATTAATCAACAGACCTTAGATAAGTTAGGTATACCTCAGACCAAGATATCTAGGTACTTTCAGCCAGGGGAGCAACTTTGGACTTTTACTATTTTGCCGTATGTAGATTTCCATCACATATCTTTAAAAGATATAGATTCAGTGGATATTAATATTCATAATCAGATTTTTCATCTGCATACTGGTGAAAATAAGCTAGGCAGAGACTTTCTTGGATTATTTAATTATGCTATAGATACGGAAGCTTCTCAGTTGGTTTTAAAGCCTTATGAATACGATGCAGCCTTATTTCAAGAGAAGTTAAAACCGAAATCTAAGATTATACTTAGTCAGATTTATCGTAAGTTATATGCCGATTGGGCTCTTAAGTTAAAATCTCGTGGTACTCCTGCCGCGACTGAGCAGAAACTAAATTACGATATAGTCTTAGACTCTAATTCAGGTCATATTGTCGAGCTTACTCTTTTAGAGCCAAAGATTGACCAGTCATTAGTGGTTTATGCAGAGAAGTTTCTTAAAAACTATATTGTGATAACTAAATTAAATAAAGAATTGAGAAAGCAGCCTAAAATTAAGCTTAAACTTAGCTTAGCAGCAGTCCTTTAAGGAGACTGGTGGGCACAACGTGCAGTCAGCTTCTTAATAGCCTAAGGTAAATTTCTCTTTCTCTAAGAGGATCTCCACTTGATTTATTTTTTTATTCTTCGATAACTTCTCATTTTCACCAAAGCTTAATCTTGCAGATATAGTATCTAAGCGATTTTTAACTTCTTTAAGTTTAAAGCTATGTGACTCTGCATCTATCATGCGGAAAGGATAGTTTAGTGAGACGCTTAGCGAATGATTATCTTTCTGTTCGATGAGAATTAAAATCTTTAAAGGTCTTTCTACTACGTCGTGATTAATTTCATCTATAAGCTGTATAAGTTCGTTCAGTGAACGGAATATATGAATTTTGTAAGAAAAATCCATATCTAGTGATTTAATTTTAGTTTCTACTTTAAGCTTTAAGCGACCTGAAGATAGGTAGTTATGTTTATCTACTAGTAAATCTAAACTATCTAGAAAGCCTTTCTCTCCCTCGAAATTCAGTGGTGCTAACTGAAATAACCAGTTATCTAAAACATCTAAGGTGCTATTAAAATCAGAACGGCACATGAAAAGTAGATTAGAAGCAGAGTGTAAAGTTAAGTCATCGAGATTCGTGTTTAGTTTTCCTTGAATATCGCTTAATTTCTGTAAGACTTTATCCTGAAAATCCACCAATAAACCTTCTAACCTATCTTCCATTTTGAGATAGTACTTAGCCTTCAGCTCCCTCTCTATAAGTGCTCTTTGTGAATTATCTACTGGAATATCCGTACTAACACTTAGTTCATGCTTTTTATGATCGTAGAGATCTATGCCGATGTTCTTCTTCGGAAGTTTATTAAATGCTTGAAACCAGTTTACATAGTCTAAATCTACGTCGAGAAGAGTCGTAAAAAAGAAAACTAATATCGAAGAAAGTATCAGTTTGATAACGTAAATATTGATATCAAACATAAAAAATATTACTTGGCTAAAAACTATTAATCCTAAAAATATAAAGCAGAGAACGAAAGATCTAGCCCAGGGTTTTAAAAAAAGTAAGAAGATAGATATTCCGATCAGAAAAAGTAAAAAAGTAATGGTGTGAATATCTAAGTTAATGACTAGATCTGAGTTATACAGGGTATCCTGTAATAGCATTTTCTTAAAAGCGACACGGCCTAATATAAGCCTTTGCTCAAGGCTCGCGAAAATGTTCTGATCTACTAAGGTAAAACTGACGAAAGATAGTATACCTACCATTAAGCCAGTTAAATAGGATCTGCGGGTCACCTACAATATTCTAAACCTTTTTCGGTTACAACTCTGCCCCTTTGTGTTCTTAGAAGTAAACCAGACTGAATTAAAAAGGGTTCATAATAATCTTCGACGGTATTTTTATCCTCACCAATCAAGCCAGCTATGGTTTCTAAGCCCGCAGGTCCACCTTTATAGTGTTGTATTAAAACTTCTAGAATTTTTTTATCCATTTTATCAAGACCATATTTATCTATCTGGTAAAGATCAAGTGCTTTATGTGCTATCTGCTCATTAATTAAATCAGCTTCTAAGTGATCCGCATAATCTCTGACCAATCTTAATAGCCTATTTGCGATTCTTGGCGTGCCTCTGCTTCTGCTAGCTATCTCCATAAGACCAGAAGAGTTTATATTCACTAAAAGCTTTTTAGCGTTTTTAGAAATAATCTCAGCGAGCTCTTCGTGAGTGTAATACTGCATGCGATGAACATGTAAAAATCTGTCTCTGAGTGGGGCACTAATATAGCCTAGTTTAGTAGTCGCTCCTACTAAAATAAATTTATTAATTTTAAGACGCATAATGCGAGAAGAACTATCTTTACCTGAGTTTAAATCCACCTCGAAATCCTCTAAGGCAGGGTAAAGCAGCTCTTCTGTAACTTTATTTAAACGATGAATCTCATCTATAAAAAGTACATCTCCAGTATTTAAAGACATGAGTATACCGATAATATCTTTAGGTCTATCTAAAGCTGGTGCAGAAAAGGTTTTAATTGAAGTGCCTAATTCTTTAGCTATTAGATATGCACAGCTAGTTTTTCCTAGACCAGGAGGACCGTAAAGCATTACGTGTCCCATACTTGCGATATCCTGTCTCTTGCGAGCTGCATCCATAGAGATTTTCAGGGCTGATTTTAATTTTTCTTGACCGATATATTCATCGAAGTTATCTGGTCTTAAGGATTCTCGTGCAGTTCCCTGTTCTAGGCTGGGATTGGTTTCTGAGGCGATGTCCCCTTGATTTAAATTAGGGTCCAAGCACGTTTGGGGAACTCTAAGTTCAGGCTCAGAAGAATTTTCATCTTGGCTATAAGAGGATAAGATAACCATTACTTACATTCGTAAGTCTAACATGGAAATTAAGGAATGGCTTGCTGGTGATTGGGTGAATTTCTAATACTTTTTTCATCTACTCCTAAAAAAAAGAATTAATTCTCTAAAATTGGTATAAAATTAAAGTATTAGATTCTAAAATTTAGGGAAATTCTGATTATGTCAAAAAAATTCATTCCACGATTTCAGTATTCAGTTTTAAAAAAACTTGTTCAAGAAAATAAGGTTCTGATTTTATATGGTCCGAGGCAGGTTGGGAAAACAACTATTTTGAAAAAATACCTAGAAGCGACTAAGGAAGAACATATTTTTCTGAGTGGCGATGATTATTCTCATCAAGCTTTGCTAAAGCCTTCTATTTCTGATCTCAAGGCTTTAATTGGATCTAAAAGGCTCTTAGCGATTGATGAGGCTCAGAAAATTGATGATATAGGGCTGATTCTTAAGATTTTAGTTGATAATATCAAGGGTTTAAAAGTTATAGTAACAGGTTCTTCGACTTTTAATTTGGTAAATCAGGTGAGTGAGCCACTTACAGGTAGAAAGCATATTTTATATATTTATCCTATTGCTCAGATGGAGCTAGCTCAAAGAGAGGATTTTAAAGACACTAAGTTAAACCTAGAACAGAGATTAATTTATGGTTCTTATCCAAGAATTATTAATTTAGATGATAATCAGCTCAGGCAGCTCGAACTGAGAGAGTTAGTTAATTCTTATTTATTTCAAGATATTTTACAGTTGGATGGTTTAAAAAATTCTAAGAAACTGTATCAGTTATTAAAATTACTAGCTTTTCAGTTGGGTTCTGAGGTATCACATCTAGAATTAGGTCAGCAATTAGGAATGGATAAAGCTACGGTTGCTAAGTATTTAGAATTACTAGAAAAAACTTTTGTAATTTTTGAAAGAACTAGTTTTAGTCGTAATCCTTGTAAGGAAATATCTAAAGGAAAAAAATACTATTTCTATGATTTAGGTGTAAGAAATATTATCGTGGATGATCTGAAGCCTTTATCCATGCGTGACCCACGAGAAATAGGGCATCTTTGGGAAAATTATATTTTAGTAGAGAGGCTTAAATATCATGAATATTCAAAATTAATCAGCGGAGTTGAGCCTAGAAGTTATTTTTGGAGAACTTATGAACAGCAGGAAATAGATTTAATAGAAGAAATAAATGGAAACCTTTATGCTTATGAAATTAAATTTAAAACTAGGTCTAAATGGAAACCCTCATTAACTTGGCTTAAGGACTATCCTCAAGCTAAAAATCTTCAGATAGATTCTAGTAATTACTTAAGTTTTATTGGTGCAGCTGGCAACAACGAAACCACAAACAGATAAGCATAACAAGCAAAAGCCACGATAAAACCTACATTCCAGTTAGGTACTTCAAGTGAGCCTTGAGCTAATTCAGCTACCTTCGCGATTAGAGGGCCTATAAAGGCTCCACCGATAATCGCAGTACACAGAATACTAGAAATGGCATCTGCATATTTAGGAGCAAAGCTCTTAGTCGTAAGACCATAAATGCTAGGAAACATAATCGAAATAGAAAAAGCTACCGCTGGTAATGCCCACAGAGCGACATTTAGATCATTGCTGCTAACAGCAAAAAATAAGGCTATGCAGGCTAAAACAGCGTGAATCTGAATCGCTAAGCGGCTAGAAATTTTATCTAAGTAGAGTGAGCTTAAAAGCCTGCCTAGAAGCAGGGCTCCCCAGTAATTACTAATAGTGGTGTTTTTTAGTGCTTCTGCTGTGACTCCTAGAGTTTCAGTAATTTTATATTTATCTTCTAAATAAAAACTCAGTGTGTTCGCTAAACCTACTTCTACACCTACATAAAGAAAGATACCGAGAGCATATAAATAGATTAAAGGCTGCTGTGTAAGTAGCTCTAAGACGGGGTTTGATTTAGTTGCTGGAAGGTTTTCGTGATGAGTTACAGTCGCTGTCGCTTCGTTAATAAGATTAACTTCATCTGGGGAATGCTCTTCTTTAGCGGCTGCTGGGAACTTCTGTAAGCTAATTAAAACTAACATAATTACAGCTAAGACCGAAAATACCCAGTAACTAAAAGTCCACGGTAAATTTAAGTTCTTAATAAGAGTCACTAACTGGGGCGCGCAGTAGCTACCTGCCCCCATAAGCACCATAAATATAGTAAGGTTTCTTGAGTATTTTTCAGGTGATGAAATATCGTTTACGAGAGGGTTTAAAACTACTTGAATACCTGTAACTCCTATGCCACAGATAAACATAGAGATCATATTAATAATAAAGCCAGAAATATTAGCGAAGAGTAAGACGCCGAGTATGGTTACTAAAGTGCTATAGATCAAAGTTTTTTTCTTACCCGCCGCCGTAATCACTAAGCCCCAAGGCAGTGATGTAAAACCATAAGCGATAAAAAATACGGCTGCAAGTACGACTGAAAGTGAAGGTGAGACATTATAGGTTTCACTAATTTTCGGGATAATCGCTCCAGCGACATTAGTAATCGCTCCGAAGGTAAAGTAACCGAAGGCGATAGCGAAGCTGAGTGCTAAATATTTATTTTTTTCTTCAGGGTTATTTTCTGGTTTGATTTCTGTTTCTGGCATTCTGAAATTATAGTATTTTTTGAGTTTGCTTTTAGGTACAATTACCATAAAGCGACAGAGACTAATTGCAACGTGTTATTAAATAAAGTTGTGTAAGGGAAGTTATGGTATTAAAATTTATCGATTTATTTGCTGGCATTGGTGGCTTTAGGCTTGCCCTTGAGAGTTTAGGTGGAGAATGTGTATTTAGCTCAGAGTGGGATAATTTTGCACAACAGACTTACCAAGCGAACTTTGGTGATTTACCGAATGGTGATATTACCCAAATAAAAAGTGAAAATATACCAGACCACGATATTCTATGTGCAGGTTTCCCTTGCCAACCTTTTAGTTTAGCTGGTGTTAGTAAAATGAATTCCTTAGGCTATGCTCATGGCTTTGCACATAAAACGCAGGGAAACCTATTCTTTGAGGTAGCTAGAATTATTAATGATAAGCAGCCGAAGGCTTTTATTTTAGAAAATGTGAAAAATCTAGTCAGTCACGATAAGGGTAATACTTTTAAAACTATTACTGATATTTTGGTGAATGATTTAAATTACACTGTCTATCATAAAGTAATTGATTCATCGTGTTTTGTTCCTCAAAAAAGACAAAGGATCTTTATAGTTGGATTTAAAAAGCCAACTTATTTTAAATTTCAAGACTTGGATTATTCTAAAACTCCGAGCATTGCTTCTATTCTTGAAAAGCAAGTAGAAGAAAAATATACACTCACAGATCATTTATGGCAATACTTGCAAAATCATGCAGAAAAACATCGACTTAAAGGGCATGGATTTGGATTTGGATTAGTAGATTTAAATGGTGTATCAAGAACCTTGTCTGCAAGGTATCACAAAGATGGTTCCGAAATATTAATACCTCAAGAAGGTAAAAATCCTAGAAGATTGACTCCGAGAGAGTGTGCAAGAATAATGGGTTTTCCCGATGATTATAAAATAGTATGCAGTAATACAAGAGCGTACAAGCAGTTTGGTAACTCTGTCGTAGTCCCAGTTGTAAGGTATGTCGCAAAATGTTTACTCGATAGCCTCAAAGCAGATATTGAAATACCTAAATATAAACAGCTTGACTTAATCCCCTTAGCTGCTTAATATTTCTAAAAGAGCAGGGTATTATTTACTCTAAAGTTTTAATAACTTCCAAAAGAAAGTCAAAATCTGCAAAAAACTTAGAAGGTCTAATGACTATTAATGTAGCTGGCGATATACAAAAACCTGATGCTGATTTATTTTTCTATACTTTAGATAACTCAAACAATGTAAATAACTTTGTCATTGTTTCTTTAAAAACATCTCTAAGAGAGCGAGCAGGTCAGACCTATAGGTGGAAACTCTTAATGGAGATTGCTAGCAGTGAGAATCTGGTGAGAGAAAAATATAATTTGAATTATCAGCAAAGCATAGTTCCTAAAGTTTGTTTTGCCACGATCAATTTTTACGATGAAATAAAACAACCTCAACACAGAGGAATGTTGCAGTTTTTTGACAAATCTTTTATTGGTAAACCTATTGATGAAAACTTCATATCAAGATTATCTAGCCTTCCTGATTTTTTAAATTCAGTTCTAGGATAGAGATTTTGGCTAAAATTGATAGATAATACAGCCAAGTCTGGATATATTTAATAGATAATTTAACCCAAAATATTAGCTTGAGCTAAGGTAGGATGCTATCCCATATATGCGAGTCTAGATCAATCTTCTGATCGTTTTCCCGACATCAGCAAAACGATCTAAAGCTGATAAATAAAGAATCCTACTCCCTATACTTCTCCGCAATCTTAGAAATATTTCCCGCCCCGACAAAAAATATTTTTTTATATTCTAACGTCTGAATACGCTTATCAATAAGTGGTTTCAGGGTCATCGCTATATCTTTAAAATTCCCCTGCACATCAGCTTCTTTAGCTTCGCTTGCAGAGAGATTTTCATTAGGATCAAGATATTTAACATTACTTAAAGCTACTTCTTCAGCCATCTTTTTACTATTAACGCCCTCTATATGCTGGCTACGAGCCACATAAATATCTAAAAGCAGCACGTCTATATTTTCTGGAAATTCTTTAAAAACTTTTACGAAATCACCCCAAAACTGCTGTGTTCTTTCAGGATGATGTGGCTGATATATAAAAAGTGCCTTATCTGTACTAGCTGTCAGCATAGCTTTTACAGAATCAAGCAAAGCTTTAATTTCACTTGGATGATGAGCATAGTCATCATAAATTTCTATTTTAAAAGACTGCTCACAAACTCCAAGTTCTACGTTTT
>RFQS01000095.1 GCA_009924885.1 Pseudomonadota bacterium
AAATCGAGGTTCAAATATGAGTAGTATAGATACTGGTTTAAGAGATAGGGTAGAGAGTAACGCAAGCACAGCAGCTTCAAGTGTTAATACTTCAGAATTCGAATATGCAACATACAGTGCAACTCGGGCTGGTGCTCAGCGAGGCATTGCTGCCAAAGAAGCAGCCAAAGCTGGTGCTCAGTCGGTAATTGACAACCCGCCAGTGAAAACTATTACAGAAAGTTCTAAAAAAGGCACTAAATCAACACAAGTCGTAGATGAAAATGCAGTATCTGCTGCTAAAGCTGATCTGGCTCAACTAACAGTACAAATTTCCTTTCTTGAAACAGAAAGAGACACTGCAAAAAGCCAAGCGGATAACGCATTAAAAACAAAAGAGACTAGTCAAGCCGAGCTTGATGAAAACATTACCCAATTATCAACATTTAATGAGGCTGATGGTTTATTAACTAAATTTAGTGATGCTTTTAATGGTACTGACGGCTTCGCGAATAAAGAAGAGGAAGATGCTGCCCTTAAAAGATTAACTGACTATACCGATAAAATCAAAGAATGGGGCGACATAGATGGTGACGGAGTAGATGATGGTAAGCATTTTGCAGATGCCGTGAATAGCTTCCTACATGGCGAAGGTGGTTATCTTAGCGAAGAAGAGAGAAAATACGAGTCTGACTATAAAGCTGCTGGTGAAGTTGCACCTTGGAAACAGGCCGCAAGCACGAATATGACTACCGATTCTTCATCAGGCGGTCGAGAGTTCAACTCCTTTCTCTTGGAAATTCGTGATTAATTATTTAAAAGGATAAATTAAGGAACTATATAAAATGACGAAAACACTTGAAAATCCACATAAGCAGAAGATTCTAAATACTTTAAAAGAGCAGACTGCTAAATTCAGGCAGACAGTGGAAAACAGCTTTCATTCACCATTTAAAGCTTTTGAACAAAAATATATAAACAGTGCAAGTTACCGCAAAGCCCTTAAATTAGCCTGTGGTATAGAAGATAATTTAGAAAATGGTATGAGCATTAATAGTGGCACTGTACTTTTAAAAGGTAAGTTTAGTGACTCAGATGGTCATCTCAGAGCATCATTCGACGTGGAGCACGGACAGGTTTTCTACACTGCTCATGACGAGGATATTTATAAATTAACTATAGAAACTAAACCTAGTACTAAGTTTATAAATAATCTTGAGAAACTTGATGAAGAGAGCATCAATGAATGCATTCAACGTTACTCAAACCGCCTCTACATAGATCTTAGAGATACAGTAACTCTAAGAAAAGCCAAAGAAGTATTTTCAGATGATTATGTTTTGAAAAATTTACCTCTTAACAGTGGCGCTGGGAAAGTGGCTTCTAGATTTGTTATCTGGCACATAAGAGCGTACAGAAAAGCTTTTTATAAATATTATATTCAAGCTAAAAGTCTCTGGGAAGGTTCTGGATTTAAGAATGCACGTTCTCTTGTGAATGAATTTAAACGCAGAGGGATCTGCGAGGAATAAAACATCGTGGTCGAGAGCATTACAGAGAGAACGACTAGGAAGATAAGGGTTAAAAACAGGAGAAATTAAATTATGGTAACATCGCAAAGAGTTTTTCAAAATAGTGGCGCCAATGATCTTTTACAGCAGGGTGCTGAGATTCGAGCACAGCAACAAGGCGCTGGAGCAAGCATTGTTGATAGTGACGTTGGCAAAGCGGCTCTTGCAAAAAATGAAGAGCTTAAAGGGATTAAAGCAAAATTTGAAGGAACTCTTCAAACTTTAAAAGCTCAAAAGAAAGAGGCAGAAGGTCAACAGAATATCCAGAAAGGTGGTGCTCAGGAAAAAATTGGAGAAACTATGATTACAACAGGCCAGGCTTTACTAGCAGCAGGAGCCGCAACGTTTGGCACTACTGCTTGGGTCGGATTAGGCATGATCGCTACTGGCACTGGGGTTGCTTTAACTGGTGGCCAGCAACAACAACAAGGACAACAGCAAGTTGAGGAAGCTCCTGCATATCAATCTAAGGCAAATGACTTAAGTGGTCAAAGCGAGACTTATTTTTCCACAGCACAGCAATTACGGAGTGAAGCTGAGGCTGAACAGCAAGATGCAGCACCGGATGATCCGAATGGAGCTAAAACGCAAGGCCAACAAAAAGGTTATTTTATTGGAGATAGTCTAGCAGATGCATCTTCGTCTGAAGATGAATCAACTATAGCTAAGTTAAGAGATGGTGCAGATAAAATTAGTGGCATAGGTGGCACAAGCAATGATGAAGAATTGGTGGCGGATGCATCCTCCGAAGTAGCCATTATGGGAGGTGCAGATACAGATGGTGGCACACCAAGCTTAGAGACTAAAAAGGAGGCAGTTGCATGAGTATATCTAGTGAAACACTAGAAGTTGTGATTAATTTTAGTGACAAAAAACCTACTCCTGAAACTTTCAATAAACTTTTGGGTGATTTAGCCGAAATAAATAATGGCGTACAAGCTGCACAAATCTCAGAAGAAGAGTTTGCGGATCTAGAGTTTTGTTTTCAGAAATATGGATCAGAGAGAATGGCTAATTATTGCGAACTATACTCCTTGGAAGTAATAAATGGTACTTACTCTGGTTTTAGTTTTTCCGAATTATTAAGGTTTTGTCGGGACTTTGATTAGGGAACAAAATAGATAAAACAAAATGGCGATATTAGAAAACAAAGAAAAACTCGATTATTTTATACTAGAAGACTATGAAGCTGCTAGTGACGAGTTAGTGCGTTCTAATATAGCTAAATTTAAAAGAGTAATTCTTAAACAACTCGCACAGCATGCAAGAACTAATGAATCTGCTATTTTAGATATTAATGACCCTAATTTTAATGAAATCCTGAAAGCTACAGTAGATAACATTTTCACTGCTGCTGGAAAAGCTTTATTTGACAACGACATACTAAGTTTACAAGCCTATAATAGCTTCGGTGAGACAATAGCCGAATATTACTTTATCCAAGATGAAGATGATGAAATACATCAGGTCTTTATTTGTGAAAATGATGGTGGTGATATTGTCCGAGATTATTTTGGCAGATTACAACTTAGCGATGTAACTCAACCTGTATGTGTAAATTCAGACGGATCACCAGAATATGAGCTCTTGGTATTAAGCTTTAAAATCATGAATCATTTAAAGTTTATGATTTCAGGCGAAGATAATAATGTAACGCCTCTAACTAAAATTACTATTAACTATGCGACAGATGAATTGAAAGTCGAGCCGTATAAGTTAGATAGCGTTCATGATATGAAAAGATTTGCTGAAATAGTGAAAAATGCTGGATTCTCAATGAAAAAATCACATCCAATACTTTCAATTTTAGAAATAAGCTAATAATTAATCTACTCTATTAAAATTATCATTTCCCAGTGAACCCGAAAATAGATGGCATAATATATTTATGGTCATGAAGCGAGATCCTAGTGGCTATGGTGGTTTACTAGGCGCAGATTTTATCGAATATAATGCAGGTAAATGTGTCGTAGAACTGGTTATAACTAAAGAACACCTAAATATAGGTGGCACTGTGCATGGTGGAGTAATTAATGGTCTTTTAGATATAGCTCTTTCAGCAGCAGTAACATCAGCCATGCTAGATAAGGCAGAGAAAGTAGTTACATTACAGATGAATGTAAATTTCCTTCGAGCAGGAAAGCTTGGTGACAAGCTCATTACTACAGCCGAAATCGTAAAAATGGGTTCAACTATAATTTACGTTGAAGGTGAAATAAAATCAGCAGAAGATAATAAATTAATCGCTAAAGCAAGTGGAGATTGGTTTGTCAAAAGCAGGTAAGTATTTTCTACTCTTATTAATTTCTGGGGTATTAATCACCCCCCTAGCTCTAATCATTCTCACTAGCCTAAAAGAACAGGCACAGATCTATTCAAACACGGCAAGCCTCTTTCCCAATCCTTTAACTTTCAAGAACTTCATCACAGCTTTTGAAGCTATTGAATTTCTTAAAGCCTTTAAAAATACTTTTTATATCGCTTTCTTTAATATTTTTGGTGTAGTAATAGCCTCATCTTTAGCAGCTTACGCCTTTTCAGTACTAGAATGGAGAGGCAGAGATGTTTTTTTTAGTATAACTTTAGGGACTATGATGCTCCCAGAGATGACTTTATTAATACCACAGTTTCTTCTTTTTAAAGAAACTGGCTTATATGGGGGTTTTCTACCACTTATCATTCCTTATTTCTTTGGTTTACCTTATTACATCTTTCTTTTCAGACAGTTCTTTTTAAGCATACCCAAGACACTGAGAGACTCTGCCAAAATAGACGGCGCTAGTGAATTTACCATATGGCTAGATATTTACATGGCTCTATCTAAACCGATAATCATGATAGTCATTTTATTTCAGTTTCTAATATCTTGGAATGACCTACTCAAGCCCAGCATATTTCTAATTTCTGAAAAAAACTACACCCTGTCTCTCGCTTTACAGCAGTATCTTTCACGTTTAGGTGGTGCCGAATGGGGACCCTTAATGGCTGGAGCGATTATCATGGTCTTGCCTATTCTCATAATTTTCTTTTTTTCACAAAAAACCTTAATTAAGGGAATAACAATCTCTGGATTAAAAGATTAAGTTAGCAATTTATGAGCACAGATAATAACCCCGACTTACATCAACGTTACTTACAAGATCAAACGTCTCATTACAGTAAGCGTCTTGCTGAATTTGGCTCGATTTCCCAAGCTGACAGCTGGACTAGTCAAGAAATGTCTACTTTTTATTACAAAAAAGCTACGGCGATGTTTCAGGACTATATCAACTATAAGGCTTTCAACCCAGAAAATAAATTAAAACTTCTTGATATTGGCTCAGGGAACGGCTTTTATGCAGCGTATTTACAGCAGGCTAAATTACTTGAAAGTATCGATTATACAGGAATCGAAATAAATGCTAGCTCCTGTAAAGCAGCTCAAGCTAAAGATTTACCAGTCAATTTTATTAATGATGATTTTGCACAGATGCAATTTGGCTTTAGACCTTTTCATTTCGCAACCATAATCGGCACCTTCGCAATTTTCGACTCACTTAGTACCTCTGAAGCTCAAGACTATATTTTTAAGAATATCCAAAAAGCTTTTAACTGCTGTGAATATGGTCTTGCACTCTTAATTTCAAAATTCATCTTGGATGAAGGGTCTATCCAAAAATTCTTTAATTCACTAACTAAAATTTCAAGCAGTATTAATTTCGATGCTAGTCTTTTCGGAAATTATGTAGGCGTATACTTATATCAAAATAGACACTCAACAGAGTTTTATAATCTCAGCAAAAACAACATGGTAAATTACTAATATGAGAGACGAACAAGCTTACTTAATTAGCGACGCCGAATACTTATCTCCTGCACTAGGGAGAGTTTTCCACTTCGTCGCCAAAAGAGCCTCTGGGTCATATATTTATGATCTAAATGACAAGCCATATCTTGATATGACAAGTGGCATTGCCGTAAATCAGCTTGGACATTCACATCCAGAAGTAGTAGAAGCTATAACCAAACAAGCTCAAGAGAGTATTCACACTAGCTGTGTCGTTCACTATCCCGCCAACATCGAACTAGCTGAAGCTCTAGCTGGAATCATGCCAGGTGACATTAACAGTACTTTTTTCTGTAACAGTGGTGCTGAAGCAGCTGATGGTGCGATTAAATTAATTAAAATTCTACAACCCGGGCGTAATAATTTTATAGTTCACCGCGGCTCTTTTCACGGAAGAACTTTAGGAGCTACAGCACTCACCACGTCTAAAGCCTCTTACCGTAAGTACTTCGACCCACTTATCCCAGGAGTTAATGTTATTAATTTTCCTAATACTTTTGCTTGTAAAACTATAGATGAGCGCCGTAATTTTGAAAATCAGATGCATAAAGAGATAGAACTGATGTTTGCGACACATGTCGCTCCAGAATCAGTCGCTGCAATATTCATAGAGCCAGTTTTAGGTGAAGGTGGTTATTTACCAGCACCGATAGAATACGTAAATTACCTAAAACATCTTCGCGCACTTTGTGATAAACACGGAATATTACTAGTCTTCGATGAAGTCCAAAGCGGCATGGCAAGAACAGGGAAATGGTTCGCTTCTGAGCATTATGGAGTGGTACCTGATATTCAATTAATGGCGAAGGGGCTTTCAGGTGGCTTACCACTAGGCGCCTTTGCGACCAGAAAAGAACTCATGTACAAGATGCCTCCAGGTTCACATGGTAGTACCTATGGTGGGAACCCTATCTGTTGCAGAGCTGCTTTAAAAATGATCGAAATAATAAAACGAGACAATGTTATGGACAGAGTTTCGGCTAGTTCAGAGTATATTTTTAAATACTTTGAGGATAAATTCCCTGGCTCTAATTCCCACAAGCTCAGTGACACTGAGATACACAGCCCCGTTAAAGTTAGAGGTCTAGGTTTAATGATAGGTCTTGAATTCGCATCTGGTGAAATTACTACTAAAATTAAAGAATATGCTTATTCTAAACAAGTCCTAGTCTTACCTTGTGGAGCTTATGGCAATATTATCAGGTTAGCCCCGGATTTAACTATGAGTGAAGTTAATATACAGAAAGGCTTAGATGTCATTACTGAAGCTATTCATAGCTTCCATAAATAAACTAGCCAATTAATGCTTCTTCACGAGATAATAAATATTTATGACAGCAGAAATCCAAGACAATTTACTAATCAATAAAAACCCTCGTAATCTTAGTGAAGTTATCTCTGAACACACCATATCTACTGATTTTGAAATCGATAAAATGATTTATAAATCAGCCAAAGCTTTTAAAACCTGGTCTCAAGTTCCAGCACCAGAAAGAGCTAAATATCTGCTTAAATGTGCCAAAAATTACATTGAACATAAAGAACATTACGCAAAAATACTGCACTCAGAAAATGGAAAATCTCTAGAAGAAGCACGGGGGGAGATACAAGAGGTCATAGACACACTAGAATTCTTTGCTGGCGAAGGAAGAAGGTTATACGGAATAGTCGGGAACTCTGAAATGCCTAATAAATCCATCTATACTATAAAACAGCCTATAGGACCAGCTTTATTAATTACAGCGTGGAATTTTCCAGCTGCTGTACCTAGTTGGAAAATAGCACCTTGTTTAATTTCAGGAAATACATTTATCCTAAAACCATCTGAAAATGCACCTTTAAGCGGTAAAATTTTAGTTGACGTTCTTAACGACTGTGGCTTACCTGAAGGAGTAGCTCAATTAGCCGTAGGTGGAAGTGATGTATCAAGTAAATTACTCGCTAAAACAGAAATTAAAATAGTCAGTTTCACTGGCTCTACCGCTGTAGGTCAGATCATTGCTGAAAATGCTGCTAAGTCTTTTAAAAAATGTGCTTTAGAATTAGGTGGTAAAAACAGCTGCGTGGTTTTAGATGATGCAGACTCTAAATTAGTTATAGAAGGGCTGGTATGGGGAGCATACGGCACTGCTGGTCAACGCTGTACTAGTACAAGTCGACTGATTATAAATAAACATAAGGGCGATGAAATAATACCTACTTTAATAGAAAAGATCTCAGCTTTTTATGATAAAACCCATAAGAAAGGGGCTGATAACTACGCTCCTATCATCAGCCATAAGCAGCTACTAAAAATAGATAAACTAGTTCAAGAAGGTCTAGATGCTGGTGCTGAGCTGATTTGCGGTGGAAAAATCTTGGATGATGGTTCTAACGGTGGCTATTACTATGCTCCGACTATTTTAAAAATCACAGCCTCAAACCCTCTAGCTAAAACAGAAATATTTGGTCCAGTACTTTCTGTACTTGAATTAGATGAAAAAGACCCAGAAAAATTTCTAGATGAAGCCCTAGAAATCGCAAATGATGTAGATTATGGTCTATCTAACGCTATTTACACTCAAAATATAAATTTTGGCATGAAAGCCTTACACAGATTTGAATCTGGTCTAGTATACCTTAACGCACCGACTATTGGAGCGGAGTGTGGCGGAGCGAGCTTTTTTGGTGGCTGGAAACAGACTGGCAATGGCTCTCGTGAAGGAGGCTATGCTGCTTTAGATACTTATACTCAATTTAAAACTATTTCTATAGATTATTCGGCGGCTTTGCAGAGGGCGCAGATTAGTAATTACCAATAGTCTTGTCGTACGGCTTTTGCATAGTGCTTCGCTTCACCCCACACGGAGTGTGGGTCCCCGAGTTCAGCTCTTCACTATGCAAAAGCCGTAGGGGGAGGGAAAGAAGAATTTTAGAGACAGCTGCACATTGTGCAGCTGTCTCTTTTAAACTAATTGTAATTCTTCTTCTGGACGAACAAGACGGTAATTACTCACCCCATCTCCTAGTCGAAAAATAAAGATTTCATAAAATTACGAGTAAAGCTCTGGCCAAATTGGCGATTCGATGAGTTACTGTAGAT
>RFQS01000096.1 GCA_009924885.1 Pseudomonadota bacterium
ACTTGACTTATGCCTAATAATCAGAGCGATTCTACTAATAAGTTCTTAAGTGAGATTATAGACTACGAAGAAAACATCTATGAGATGACCAGAGAGATTGCTGGTGTAGCTAAAAGAATTAAAGAGCAGGATAAAGAAGAGCCTAGCCCTTACCCATCTATTCTTAAAGCTATTAAGGAAGTTTACGTACACAGAGTAGAAAATCGTTACTAACTCAAGTGGAGCTGACTCTTGAAAATAAGACTATAGTTCTTGGAGTTACTGGCGGCATAGCTAGCTATAAGGCCGTTGAATTAGTTTCCCAATTAAAAAAACTTGGAGCTAATGTCTATGTAGTTCTAAGCAGTTCAGCTGCAAGCTTCGTCAGTGCACTAAGCTTAGAAGTCATAAGCTGCAACAAAGTATTTACTAAAGACTCTAAACATACAGTCGAAGAATCAACCGTAAATCCCTTTCTCAATAACTCTTACATAGACCATATACATTTAGCTCAAATAGCGGATCTCATATTGATAGCTCCAGCGACTGCTAACTGCATCGGTAAACTCGCTCATGCTATTAGTGATGATTTAATCTACGATATAATCCTAGCGACTAAAGCCCCTGTAGTAATAGCTCCAGCCATGAATACTAATATGTGGCTACATCCAGGAGTTCAAGATAATGCCAAGAAGCTAAAGGATAGCTATGCTTATTCAATAATTCAACCTAGCACAGGAGTTTTGGCTTGTAAAACAAGTGGAATAGGTAGGTTAGCAGATTTAGACTCTATTATCAGTACAGTAAATAAAATACTAACTAAGAAAATATTGTCTAAGTATTCTAAATTACAATTCAATTCTAAAGGAAAACCCCAGAACTTGCTAGACAACAATATACTTATCAGCGCTGGTGGAACTAAAGAATATTTAGATCCCGTTAGATTCATTTCTAATGATAGCTCTGGAGAAATGGGATTTGCACTAGCACAAGAAGCCCTCTATCGTGGCGCTAATGTCATACTTGTATCTACAGTAAATTATAAAAAAGATCCTATAAAATCCGCTCTTCTAGATCATCCCAATCTATTACTTTTACAAGTTAACTCATCAGAAGAAATGCTTCAAGCCATGGAAGGAAATTTTAATGAATCTGTAGATGCTGTAATAATGGCAGCAGCCGTATCCGATTACAGCCCAATGAAACATTTATCGAAAAAAATTAAAAAAGATAATAATACCGCAAATACCGTCACCCTAGAACTCAAAGAAAATCCCGATATAATCAAGCATTTATCTACCCTAAAAAGCCCAGTCCAAATAACAGTAGGCTTTTCTCTCGAATCTGAAGACCTGATAGAAAATGCTCAAAAAAAATTAATAGAAAAAAATCTAGATATGATAATAGCGAATGGCGTTGATGCTATAAATAGCAAAGAAAGCGAAATTAATATAATTTATCCTAAATTAGATGATCCTAATGAACTCGAAATTATAAAATTAGTTAAGCAGGATAAAACCTTAAGTGCTGATCATATATTAGATCACTTAAGTCTAATCCTAAAATCAAAACATGAAAAGCATTCGCATCTCACTGATAGGCAGACCTAATGTCGGCAAAAGCACTCTAGTAAATAGATTAGCTGGTAGACAAGTATGCATAGTAGGCGAAAAAGCTGGTATTACGCGAGATCGTAAAGAAGTTACTTTTGAATGGGAAGATACCCCTTTCACTATTTTAGACACTGGTGGAATAACTTTTGATAAACAAGATCCTTTTTCTGACGATATTTACCGCCAAGCGGTAATCGCCATGGAAAATTCAGATGCGATAGTATTTTTACTCGACGTTAATACTGGTATGACAACAGAAGACCAGAGGATATGCAGCATCTTAAGAGAGAAATTCTTTGACAGAGTCTATGTCGCTGTTAATAAAGTCGATAGTGTAGAAAGAGAAAGCCTCGTCTATGATTTTTATAAACTTGGCTTCGACAAGGTTTATGGCTTCAGTGCCTTACATGGCTCAGTAGGATTAAATAATATGCTAACCGATATTATTGAAAATTATGGCGCTGGGCTAAAAGCCCGTGATGAAAAGCCAGAAGAGTCTATTAAGATCGCTTTTATCGGTAAACCTAATGTCGGGAAATCCAGTCTCTATAATAAACTTATCGGTGAAGAGAGATCCATCGTAAGTGATGTTAGTGGTACTACACGGGATTCCATAAATATTTTTCTAAATAGGCACGGTCATAAATTTGAGTTAATAGACACTGCTGGGCTTAGAAGAAAGTCTAAAGTTCAAGAAGAAATAGAAAGATATTCGACGATAAGAACGACTCACAGCATAGCTCGCTGTGATGTAGCTATTTTAATTCTAGATAGCACTCAGGACGATATAGTAAGCGAGCAAGATCAGAAAATCGCAGCACTGATACAGAGTAAAGGCAGAGCTTGTGTAATCGCTATGAATAAATGGGACATAGTAGATCCAGAAATTAAGAATGACCAAACCAAATTAAAAGCCTTTAAAGAAGAGCTTTTGTTTAAATTGAGATTCGTTGACTATGCACCAATAGAATTTATATCAGCCCTAGAAGGTACTAGAACTGACAAGATCTGGACTAGAGCCATAGAAGTCAGCGAACAGCATAAACGCCGCATAGAGACTAATCTGCTTAATAAAGTTCTAAGAGATATTTTATCTTTACAGCCGCCACCGATAGTAAAACAAAAAGCGATTAAGATTAAATATGCGACACAGATTACTACAGAACCGCCAGAGTTTCTGCTATTTGCGAACTATCCTGAATTAATCCCTCCTACCTTCGTGAGATTTATGGAGAAGAAACTTCGAGAGTATTTCGGCTTTATTGGTACGCCCATTCTGATAAAATTTAAAACACAAGAAGAATAAAAGCTCAGTTGCGCAGACTTAAATACCTTTTTTTAAAAAGCTTTGACACTAAGACTCAGATTTTGCTTAGGGTTGCTTTAATTGGAGTTATAGTTGGCTGTATCGCAGTTGCATTCAGGGTTCTTACTGAAAAATTAAGTCACCTTTTCTACTATAACCTCTATCATCGTGAATACTGGTATGAATGGCTCTACCCGATTATCATTTGTACCTGTGGAGGCTTATTCGCAGGATTTATTACTCATAAATATGCTAAAGATGCTGGTGGTAGCGGCATACCACAAGTTAAGCACGCTCTAAATAACCCAAACATCACGATTAGACTAAGAACCGTAATAGTAAAACTCATTGGAGCTATAGTGGGCATCGCTTCAGGTTTATCACTAGGGCGTGAAGGACCGACGATTCACATAGGTGCTGGTCTAGGCAGTAAAATCGCAAGGCTCATGAATAGTAAACATCAGAAAAGAGCCTTAGCGAGCGGGGCTGGAGCTGGTCTTGCTGCTGCTTTTAATACTCCTATAGCTGGCGTACTTTTTATTATCGAAGAATTAGATAAAGATTTTTCCAGTACTTCTCTAGGACCAGCCATAGTCGGCACGGTCTCTGCTGCGATCACCTGTAGATTACTCTATGGTGATTTCTTTGCTTTTCATTTTCAATCCAGTTCTGGAATGAGCCTCAGCTCAATTCCTCTTTATATAATACTAGGCATAGTTTGTGGTGTTATTGGCATCAGCTTCCAAAAATCCATCTTAAAATCCTTAAATTTCTATCAACAAAAATTAAGTTTTATTCCAGCTTGGACACATGGTGGCATAGCTGGTTTTCTAACAGGCATAGTCGCTCTATGGTTACCAGAAGCTATAGGTGAAGGACACGCTACTCTAGAAGGCACGCTGGCACAGGCTTATATTTGGTGGATGATCCCATTAATATTCTTGTTTAAATATATTCTCACCTTAGTAGCTTGTGGTAGTGGCGTTCCTGGTGGTATATTTGCACCATCCTTAATTCTAGGAGCCTTACTTGGAGCGATGTTCGGAAATAGTTTAAATTCATTATTTCCTTTTCTTGATTTAAATCCCTCGACCTTCGCTTTTGTGGGAATGGGAGCTTTTTTTACAGCTATCTCTAGAGCACCTATCACAAGCATAGTCATGCTCTTTGAACTAACTGGTAACTATGATTTAGTACTTCCTTTAATGTTTTCCTGTATTATCGCAAATGTAACTTCTGAAAAATTACACGTCGGTGGAATATACGAAAACCTTCTCTCTCGCCAAGGTATAAAGCTAAATCAATACACCAATCCCTCTTATTTACAACAGTTTAGCGTTAAAGAAGCTATGGCTCTAGACCCAGAATGTGTAGAGGAGAATATTTCACTCGGTTCTTTAAATAGAGTATTTCAAAGAACCACTCATGGTGCATTACCCGTAGTAGATGCTGAACAGAATCTAGTAGGCATAGTCACCCGCAATGATCTGAAACAGGCTTTAGAAGAAAGTCTCAAAAGAAATACTAAAGTCTCTCAAATAATGTCAAAATCACTTATTGTACTCACCGAAGATGATAATCTTCACCAAGCGATTATTAGCTTACATGAGCATAATATAGGCAGATTATTAATCGTTGATAAACAAAATCCTAAAAAGCTAATCGGTATAATGACTAGATCCGATATTATTAATTTTGAGGCGACTAAAGAAATAGACGAGCCATGAGTGATTTAATTTATATTTCTAAAAGATTTATTCACCTCATCTTTCTGTCACTGTTTATAAGCTTTCTAACTTTTAGCTTAATGAAAGCTGATTTTAAAATCCCTAAAATAAAGTTAGATATAGCTTTTATACATCTTGATACTAAAGAGATTCAGATACAGACTGGTGATCCTCTAGCTGACCTTAGGTTAAATCCAGCGATTTCAGCTGCTCAAATAGAAGCTGAATCTAAAAGATTAGGCTTAGATAAAGGCTTTTTCTATCAGTATCTAACATGGTTAAGTAATTTAATTAAAGGAGATCTTGGTTACACTCAAGCTAATCAAAGAGTCATAGATGTCATAATACCAGCTTTAAAAAACACCTTGATTTTAAATCTCTGTGCGATTTTCTTCAGTTGGCTTATCGCGATTCCGCTTGGAATAATCTGTGCAATTAAGCAAAACAGCTGGCTTGATCTCTCTGTAAGGTTCTTACTATCCTCTTTAATGGCGATGCCCAGTTTTATACTCGCCATTTTTATGTTACTGTTCGCCCTTTATAGTGGCTGGTTTCCTATCGGTGGGCTTACTGGCGTCGTTATAGATGAGATGAATTTTTTTGAACGCTTTATAGATGTAACAAGACACCTCTTTATTCCAGTTAGCATACTTACTCTACTCAGCGTACCTAGCATACAGAGGCAGATGCGAGCCAATTTACTAGAGATATTAGATAGACCTTACATTAGAACTGCCTTAGCGAAAGGTCTAAAATTTGACATAGTCATCTGGAAACACGCTTTAAGAAATGCGATTAATCCTTTAATTACTTTATTTGGTTTCGAGTTCGCGGGCTTATTCGCTGGTTCTGCTCTAATAGAGATGGTTCTAGCTTACCCTGGACTAGGTCTACTTACTTTAGAAGCAGCAAGAAAACAAGATATTAATATAGTCATGGCTAACCTTTTACTAGGAAGCTTAATGCTAGTGCTAGGGAATCTTCTAGCTGACTTAGTTTTAAAAAAAATAGATCCAAGAATAAAGGATATTTAAGCCTGAATAGTTTCTAAATCTTCTACAAAATTACTAAAAGCTATAATCGCTTTATTAATACCCATATCTAAGTCTACGAGACTCGCTTGATCATCCATATAAGCAGGTGAAGATACTATTTTATTCTTTTCATCCACTACACATTCCGTACTTAAACACTTAAGAGATTTTACACCTATCGTTTCAAGAGCCTGATTAGGACCGTCATCAAGACCTAAGGTAAGTAAAATCTCTGGTTCTAAATCATGCAAAGAAAGAGCGACTAAAGCTGGGGCTATACAGATAGCTAAAATAGCTTTCTTCATAGTGAACGCTTCGCGAATAATTCTTTTAGAATCCTCGTCAACAGCAGCTTTTACTCCATCAACTGCAAAACTACAAAGATTCTTAGCTACTCCAAATCCACCAGGAATCACAAGAGCATCATAATCATTCATAGAGACAGTCGCCAGATCCAATATATTGCCGCGAGCTATGCGAGCGGCTTCCACAAGAATATTACGCTGTTCATTTAACACAGAGCCGTCTATAAAATTAATTACATCTCTTTGTAACTTGTTAGGTGCAGTACACTGAAAGCTCATTCCAGCCTTCTCTATCGCTGTCAGTGTTAGCACTGCCTCTCGAATTTCGCTACCATCTTTAGCCCCAGAGCCAGCAAGTAAAACTAAAACCTTTTTCTTTTCCATAAGCTTTATTTTACTAGGAATAGCCGAATTAAAAAGTTAAAAACAGTCAGGGGATGAAATGCAGAAATTGGAGTTTAGCTACAGTCCCGAACTAATTTGTTGGTAGCGGAGCAGCCTCTGGAGCCTTAAGCCTAGCAGTAATCTGAAATTCCTTATAAACCAGTCCATCACTATAATCTCGCGAACCACTTAAAAGTACGTCAGAAAAATACTTTGAGCTATGACTTAAATTGACAGCGAAGGCCGAGACTTCATTTACTTTTTCTGCCTTACCGATCATCACTAAATTATTCTTAGCTGCACTAAAACGCTCTATCCATAAACCTTTAGGAGTTAATTTACTAAATTCCTTTAAAATTAAATCCCAAGGTGCCCGCCTTCTAGTTATCGAATAATAAAATTCTCTTTCTTTTTCTAAATCCGTTATCTCTTGCTTAATACGCTTCTTCTCAGCGATCTGCCTTTCATACTGAGCGACCTCATTCTGGAACACTAAGTACTTCTGGTCTAAACTCATATTCTGTAAAGTTGCGAACAGCCCTAAGAGTAGACTAAAAACAAGAAATATCACAGCGAATAAATGAGCAAGATTCGGAAAATCTAGTCTAAAAGGCTCTGCTGGAAGCTTAACTTTTTTAGTAATATCCTGAAAGGAAGCTACAGAAGAAAGATTCTCCATTAAAAAGCTTTCATAATCCTCTCTCAGAGTTAGTTTATGAGTTAAGTTACTGAAAGAATACTCACCTAGATTAGTACCATAGATATCTATATTTTCTATACTTAAACTCTTATTCTCAAGATCATTCTGGTAAATATCTAAAAAACGATTCAGATCATTCGCTGGGTCATTAGTAGAACTTAAATTAGAGATAGCGATAGGGAAGGAATAACTCCAGAAGACTATCTCCATATTAGATGAATGTGAGAACGCTGATATGATCTCAGCATCTCGCTCTGGTTTAAAAAGATTATAATTAGCGACGAATTTATACAGCTTAGAATTTATTTTCTTTAAAAAACTCTGACAGTTAAGCCTGACGGCCTTCTGTGGGGCTACTAAAAGATAGTCACAGATTCTCTCACCAGCGACCATTCTTTCTGTAACATTTAATCTTTCACAAGAAAATAGATCTAGAAAATTAACCCTGTCTAGCTCAATACTCATAAGGTTAAGCTTCTCGTCTTGAGGAGCTTCATCTGGAAGCGGGATAACTTGATAAGTTATATAACGAATCGGTAAAGAAAAAATAACCTTAGTAGAGCTAATGCCATAAGATTTCAGTTCCTGTTTTAAATCCTGATGAGCCTGTTTAGGTTTTTTAAAAAAATCTTCAGTACTGACTTGGGTTTTACGGACGACAGAATTTATAGAGACGAGTATTTTCTCTAAACTAAAATCTATTATTAAAGTCTGATTACTATCTTTCAAACTCTTAGTATGATAGCAACAAATACGGCAAGAGCCAATGCTGGCCCCAAACGGACTGTCTTAGATTTGTCTTTCATAAGCGCCCGAAAAATTAATAAAACTGAAAAAGCTATAGCCACACTGAGTAATGAGCATTCTATACCCGCTATCATGGTAATAAAGGCGATCATAATAGTATCTCCACCACCCCAAGCATTTTTAAGCTCACTTGGCTTAAATTCGGCTGATGAAAAAAATTCACTATTTTTATCATAAATTTTATTCTCCTCCTCCTGCTCATGAATTAACTTAGGAGAATAAAAACGAAATAAGTAAAAATCGAAAACTATCTCATTAATAAAATAAGCGAAACCTAAATAGCAGAGTAGTATCTTCAATCCCATAAAATGAGCTCCGAAAAATAAAATGAGCATAAGGGTAAATAAAGCAATGTAAATAAAGGAAATATACTGTTCCAAAAACTTAAACCTTAAAGTAAGTGCACTAGGACAGATAGGCAGAGCAAATTTTTTATAAATTATTTTATTTGCAAAATGATTAAACGCATCAAAGAATACTAATATTAAACCAAGATTCGCAAAGCTCTCTATAAAAGGTACCGCTAAAAAAAACTTAGCAAAAAATATCGCAAAGATAATCCC
>RFQS01000097.1 GCA_009924885.1 Pseudomonadota bacterium
TTTATCACTCAAGTAAACTTATAAACCAGCTCGGTTAAAAATTCGTTAAGGTACTTAATTAAAAAGATATTTTTTAATCAAACCTACCAGAATAGATATAAAGTATTATCAGCTTTGATAGCATGCCCTTGAAGAGTGATCCTTTCATCATCGTTTTCCATTTCACGAACTTCCGCGACTTGATGGTATCTGTTCCCTGAATGAAAAAATATTTTTCCTAATTCATATTGAAAATAAGTTCTTTCTTCGTCTGGGAGTTCTATATTGTACATTTGATCACGATGCTGTTCATAGCTAAGATTTTTTAGACGTTCTGTTTCATAATCGTATGTCTTATCCCACATATATATGCCAGCACCAGATTTCGGTAACTTTATAGATGCGGTGAAGCTAAGATTCTCTTTTGGATCGAAGTCTATGCCATATTTTTTCCAATCTAATAGATAATGATGGAAATCACAGTGTTTAGGTCCCATGAAATCTTCAAAAAACCAGTCAGCAAGGTAAATCTGAAATCCTGGTACTGCAAAGTCATCTACATACTTAATTTCACAGGAAAATTCTTTAGCTAAAGTCGCCTCAAGCTTTTTAAAAAGCTGAGGAAAATTTTCTTTTATGATTTTATTAGTTAATTTAGCGTTATCGAAATAGAGATGTGACTCACCTGGCCTTATACAGTCTATATAACTAGCTACACCAAGACAATAGAAGGGGACATCATCAAAAGGCGATAAAGCTCTAGATCTGTCTATCCAGAACTCTTTCAGGCTAAAAAGCTTCTCTCTAACTTCCTTACACTCTTCTAGTGTTAGAAAATCTACATTCTCATACATTATGAAGAAATTATACCCCTATTCTTTTTGAGGCTTTACTTCCTCGCTTTCACTAAGGGTATTTATATCTTTGAAAATATCTTTAAAGCTTTTCAGGGGTTGATTATTACTGTTATTGAGTTTTGCTGAATATTTTCGATTTGCAGTGATGCGTAAATCATCTTTTTTACTAAAAAAATCAAAATTTTCGAAGGAACTTGACATTAAATATCTCCAATTTATTTAGATTTTTCAGTCTTGGTTTATCTATATCATGATCTTATTAAGTTTCTGTTAACTTGGGCGTGTAGCGAAACTCTAATTTCTGCGTTTGTTCGTTCGGCTACACGCCCTGTTAAAATTAAATACTTATGAATACTTTCAAACTTCGTCGTGAAACATATCAAGTTATTCTCTCTGATAAGCTTGCTGTGGGCTCACAGCATCCTATATTAGTTCAGTCTATGACTAATACGCCTACTCAAAATGTTACTGCTACTGTGGAGCAAATTAAGGAATTATATATAGCGGGTTCTGCGGTGGTGCGGCTTACGGTTAAAGATGAAGCTGCGGCTGAGGCAGTGCCCTTGATTGTAAGCGAATTAAATAAGCAGGGTTTTCAGATTCCCCTAGTAGGTGATTTTCATTACAATGGTCACTTACTTTTAGCGAAATATCCGAAATGTGCAGAGGCTTTAGCTAAATATCGTATTAATCCAGGTAACGTTGGCTATGGCGAAAAGCATGATTATAATTTTTCGACGATTATTAATATTGCTAAAGACTTAGATAAGCCAGTACGAATAGGCGTAAATTGGGGTTCTTTAGATCAAGATCTACTTAGTGATTTTATGGAAATTAATGCTGAAAAGCCAGATAGCGAAAAGATAAGTTTTAAAGAAGTCATTTATGAAGCGATGACGGCAAGTGCTCTAAGATCAGCAGAACTCGCTATTGCAGAGGGATTGAAGCAGGAGAAAATAGTTATTAGTGTGAAAATGTCTGAGGTGCAGGATTTAATTAATATCTATCGCCGTGTGGCTGCTGCCTGTAAATTCCCTTTACATTTAGGTCTTACAGAAGCAGGCACTCCAGTTAAAGGTATGATTTCAAGTTCAGTTGCTATGGGGATTCTGTTAAGTGAAGGCATCGGTGACACTATTCGTATGTCACTAACTCCTAGTGCTGATGATAAAAAGCTTAATCCTCTTGCTGACAGGACTTTAGAGGTGCAGGCTTGCCAAGAGCTTTTACAGGCTATGGACATAGCTTTCTTTAAGCCATCTATAACGAGCTGTCCAGGGTGTGGCAGAACTAGCAGCACTTATTTTCAAAAATTAGCTGAGGAAATTAATCAATTTACTCAAGTGAATATGAAAGCTTGGCAGCAAAAGTATCCTGGAGCTGAAAAACTTAAGATAGCGGTTATGGGGTGCATAGTAAATGGTCCGGGTGAGTCTAAGTATGCTGATATCGGAATCAGTTTGCCTGGTGATAATGAGAGCCCTAAGGCTCCAGTGTTTATAGATGGGAAGCAGGTAAAGACTTTAGAAGGGGAGAATATAGCGGCTGAATTCAAGCAGATAATTCTTGATTATTTAGAGGAGCGGTTTTTGAGTTTAGTCTGAGCAGTGCAAGAGTCTCTAAGTGAAAAGTATGTGGGAACATATCAAAGGCTTTTATCTCCTCTAATTTAAAATTAGCTCCTTCTAGAAATTTTATATCTCTTGCTAGGGTACTAGGATTACAGCTTAGGTAGATTATCCACTTAGCATTACTTTTACTAATATTTTCTAAAATTTTATTAGAACAGCCTTTGCGAGGGGGGTTTAGAATTATTATATCGAAATCTAAATTCTGTTCTTCTTTGAAATACTCCTCAGCACTCGCAAGTTCTACTTCAAGGTTGTTTAAATTATTTAACTCTATATTGTCTTTGGCATTGATGACGGCGGCATTGTTTAGCTCAAAGGATTTAAAGCTGTGTTGCGGAAAGGCTTTAGCGAGGCTTAGCGAGATGCTGCCTATGCCAGAGTAGGCATCTAGAATTTTTAGTCTTGAAACTGCACCTTGTGTGTCACTCTCTTTTAGGTCCCGTTGGGCGTGTAGCGAAACTCCAATTTCTGCGTTTTCGTCGTCCTCATGTACCTGCAGTACACTGCGGTCATTTGTCCTCGTCAGCCTTGAACTTGTTCGTTTGGCTACACGCCCCTGCGGCGAAACTCCAATTTCTGCATTTCCCTGATTCTCATTTATAGATTGCTCTATGAAAGATTTTATGGATTCTAGAATATTACAGAATTGTTTATTATTTATCTGAAAAAAGCTACTAGTCGAAATCTTCACTTCGATATCTTTTAATCTATCGACTATATAATCTCTATCGCCAGCGATAAGTTCAGTTTCCTCTCCTAGAATGACATTTGTAGAGTCATCATTATAATTAATCGTCGCAGCTTTAACTTCAGGGAATTCACGTAGAATTACATCGAAGATTCTTTTAATAGCGTGTCTATCACGGGCTTTGAAAAGTTTTTTTCTGAGTATAAATGAGACTAGTACTTCATTTTCATCATAGCTAGATCTTAAAAGAACATGCCTTAAAAGTGGCGTGCCGATCCCTTCTCCGGAGCATAGTTCTTTAATACCTTCCATGAGTTCTTCGAAGATGGAATACTGTATAGGACAGTGTTTAATATTGATCAGGTCATTTGATTTAGTTTTATAATAACCGGCTAGCAGGCGACCAGTGCTTTTTACTGTCTCTACTGGATATATGACTTTATTTCTAAAGTGCCAAGGGTTAGTTAAACCTTTTACTGAGATGCTTTGGCGAGATTTGTGAGCTTCATTCTCTGTGCTTTCCTTCTCATAATCGTCGTCGTAATTCTCCTCCTCATAATCATCAGGAGGTAGTTTTACTTTATTTAACTTGAAAGCATCTAATAGATTAATTCTCTTGAAATTTAACTGCTCTTCATATTTTATATGCTGCCACTGACAAGAGCCGCAGATTTTATGTAATTTACAGCGCGGGTCTTCCTCTCGAAGAGGGCTTGCTGAGGTTATTTTAGTGATATTCGCAAAAGCCATGTCCTTCTGAACATCATAGATTTCAGCTTTGAGTTCATCTCCAGGACAGGCATTCTCTATAAAAACTTTAATACCAGAATCAGGGTCTGTGGCTATCGCATGTAGCCCAAAACTCATAGAATCTATTTTAAAATTTTTAATATCCAAGACCAATGCTGAACTCCAGAAAATTTTACTTCAGTGTTCTTTTAAATATACAATAAATGAGCTTTATGGCGTGACTTCTTTCAAGGCTGGAGTAGCCGCCTCGTGACTAAAAAACTCCATAGTCCTAACTAAGCCCTCTTCTAGCTGCACGATTGGCTCCCAGCTCAGCAAAGCTTGAGCTTTACTAATATCTGGCTTGCGTCTCTTCGGATCATCTTCTGGTAAATCAAGAAAAATAATTTTAGATTTAGATTTAGTTAGAGCTATAACTTTTTCAGCAAGCTCTAGCATGGTGAATTCATAAGGGTTTCCAAGATTTACTGGTTCATTATGAGTCACTGACATAAGTTTAATAATGCCTTTTACTAGATCATCGACGTACTGAAAGCTCCTTGACTGCATGCCATCACCATAGATGGTTATGTCTTTATTTTCTAGTGCTTGATTTATAAAATTACAGACTACTCTACCGTCATCAGCACGCATTCTTGGACCGTAGGTGTTAAAAATTCTGATAATTCTTACATCAATAGCGTGTTCTCGGTGATAAGCCATAGTGATAGCTTCAGCAAAGCGTTTTGATTCATCGTATACACCACGCGGGCCTATCGGGTTTACATTCCCCCAGTAGCTTTCAGGCTGTGGATGTATTAATGGATCACCATAGACTTCAGAGGTGCTAGCTAAGAAGAACTTAGCTTTCTTTTCTTTAGCTAAGCCTAGAGCATTATGCGTTCCTAAGCTGCCCACTTTTAAGATGGGGATAGCTAGTTTTTTAAAATCTATAGGGCTTGCGGGACTTGCGAAATGCATAACCCAATCCAGCTCATCTTCTATCTCTATATGTTCAGAGACGTTATGCTCTAAAAATGTAAAATCAGGATGATTTAGTAAAGGTCTGATATTTTCAATATTGCCCGTGACTAAATTATCTACAACTATAACTTTTTCACCAGACTGAATAAGTGTTTCAGCAAGATGTGAGCCGATAAAGCCAGCTCCACCAGTTATTAAAATACTTTTTTTAGTCATGATCACATTCCAATTATCTACCGATACTAATATAATTAAACCCTATTTTCTTAGCATCCACAGGGCTGTAAACATTTCTACCGTCTAAAAGGATTTTAGGACCATTCATGGAATTAAAAAGCTTTTCTAAGTCTAGCTTTCTGTATTCATCCCATTCAGTGACTAGTATTAGAGCATCCTTTCCTTGAGCTAGTTCATAAGGATCGTGTATATAATTGACTTCTAGGTCAGGGTTTTGTTTTTTACAGTTTTCTACCGCTATAGGGTCAGTAACACTGACACTCGCACCAAGTTTAATTAATGCTTTAGCGATATCTAAAGCAGGTGCGTCTCGAAGATCATCAGTATTAGGTTTAAAGGCAAGCCCTAGTAAGCCTAATTTTTTACCTTTAAGGATTTTCATTTGATCTTGAAGTCTTTTAATCACTAGGTTTCGTTGTTTATAATTCACGTTAGTCGTGCCATACAGTAATTCTGGATTATAGTCATATTCTTCTGCTATTTTAATAAGTGCTTGAACATCTTTCCCGAAGCAGCTTCCCCCCCAGCCGATACCAGCATTTAAAAACTTATTGCCTATGCGTGAATCAGTACCGATGCCATGCATAACTTCTGTAACATCAGCCCCAACAAGATCACAGATATTTGCGATTTGGTTAGCAAAGCTGATTTTCATGGCAAGAAAGCTATTAGCACTGTATTTAATCATCTCTGCACTAGTGATGTCGGTCGAGATAAAAGGTATATGAGCTTGACCATTAGGTCTTGGGCAGTAGCTTGGAGGGGTGAAGCTCTGTTCTATAAGTGGCTTATATAGCTCTTTTAACTTAGCTCTTGCGAAATTTTCATCTGGGGACTGCTCGCAAACTCCAATTTCTGCGTTTTCGTTGCGAGCAGCCCTCTCTGTTCCGATCACTATGCGATCTGCATAAAAAGTATCGAATATGGCAGAACCCTCTCTAAGAAACTCTGGATTAGAAGCTACGTGAAAATTAAGTTTAGAGTTAGCTTGCTCTATAAGCATATAGACCCAGTTCCCAGAGCCTACTGGTACGGTAGATTTATTGATAACGATACAGTCTTGCTTGGCGTGTTTACCGATGGTTTTAGCACAAGCTTCGATATAACGCAGATCAGGCTCCCCATTTTCCTTTGGAGGGGTACCAACCGCAATAAAAATTATTTCCCCATGCTCCATAGCGATTTTAGGATCGGTAGTGAATATTGGGAATTTGTTAGTTTTTTTAGTATCTTCTAAAAGCTGCTCTAGGTTAGGTTCATAGATAGGTATCTGCCCCTGCTTAAGATTTTCTATCTTCTTTTCATCTATATCTAAGCATGCGACGTCATGCCCGAGGTAAGCTAAGCATGTCGCTGTAACTAATCCTACGTAACCTGTTCCTATAACGCTAACTTTCATCCAAAATCACTAGAATAGCATATTATAGGACTATTGCCTTAACTTAGGATTAACCAGTGGATTTAAAACTTCTACTAATAAATTAGAAGCCGTAAGTATGGCTGAGAAAACTACCACTACAGCAGTTACTAAAAAATAATCACGATTAATAAAGGCTGTAACGAAATATTTTCCCATCCCTGGTAACGCATAGACGAATTCGACGACAAATGAGCCCGTTATTAATATGGCAAAAAGCGGCCCTATGTAAGCGAGTATAGGTAATAGAGCATTAACTAAAGCATGTTTATAAAGAATGCTGAACTGGTCCAAACCTTTAGCCATCGCTGTTTTAATGTAACCCTGTTCATAGGTATTCGCGAAAGCGGTTCTGGTGATCCGCATAATATAAGCTGTTGGACCGACACTCAGAGTTAAGGCTGGCAGTATCATGTATTCAGAACCTTCCCAGAGAGCGACTGGTAAAAGGTTAAAATAAAGACCGAATAATCCTATTAATAATCCAGCAGTAACGAAGCTGGGGAGTGAGATAGCTGCATCAGCATAGCCAGAGAGTATAAAGAAAAGAGGGTCGAAACCCTTTCTGTGATTAGCTTTATAGCCTAAGTATATACCACCAGAGATTCCAGCTGTAATCGCTGTGATAAAAGCGAGGCCTCCTAGCGTAAAAGATACTGGCATAGCTTCAGCTAAAATATCCATCACTTCACGATTCGGATACTTTAAGCTAGGACCGAAATCGAAAGCAGTAAAGATTTTAGAAATATAGGAAAAATACTGCTCGATTAAAGGCTTATTTAAGCCATATTTAGCTTCCATTCGAGCCATAACTTCAGCTGGTAAATGCCTATCACTAGAAAAAGGACTACCAGGTAAAAGCCTGAGCAAGAAAAATGATGCTGAGCTTATAAAAAAAATCGAAAATAAAAAAGTGCTGAGCTTATTAGCTACCAGTCTTAGCGATTTCAACATACTTACGACCATTATAATAACCGCAAGATGGGCAAATATTATGGGCTAGATGATTAGAGCCACAGTTATTACAAGCAATAACGTTAGGTAATTTACCTTTCCAGTTAGCTCTTCTTTGTTGTTGTCTTTGATGCGAATGGTTCTTCTTAGGTACTGCCATAATAACTCCAGTTTGGTAACCGAGTCATATATTATAACAAAAAGATTTGTATTTGACCATAAAGCTTTCTTTTGTTGTTATTATTTATAGGGTTATGCAAATTGAAATAAGTAATAGAGACGAGAACAATATAGTTACTCTTGAAATCAAGACAGAAGCTGGTGTGGCAAAGGATTCCTACAATAAAACTATAAGTATAGTTCGTAATCAAGTTAATATTCCAGGGTTCCGTAAAGGTAAAGCTCCTACGAATATGGTTGTAAACCATGTGGGTGAGGATTATATTAAAGCTAGAACGCTTACTCAAGATTTTTTATTAGATCTTTTAAATACTGCTGTTAAGAAGCAGGCTTTAGATATTATTGCTGTTCAGAGTATTGATAAAGTTGAGCTGGATACTCCAGAATCTTCAGTCGTTATGTCAGCGACATTAGAAGTCTATCCAGAAGTGAAAATCTCTGAATATAAGGGTCTTAACGTAGAAGTAGAATTAGCTCCTGCTGATTTTGATAAGCAGTTAGAGGAATCACTTACTCGAATCCAGAAATCCTTTATGACTTTTAAAGAAACGGCTGATGCTTTAATCGAATCTGGTGATCAAATCTCTTTGGATTTTGATGGGCAGTATAATGCTGGCACTGAGGCTGAGCCTGAGTGGATAGCTAAAGAAGGCATGAAGGCAGAAGATTATAAGGTTACAGTTGAACCAGGTAATTTTATAGATAACTTCTTAGAGCAGACTGTTGGCTTAAAAGTTGGTGATG
>RFQS01000098.1 GCA_009924885.1 Pseudomonadota bacterium
GATGTAGTGTTAAATAAGGTTTTTAGCCAGAATGAAGATTTTAAAAAACTTGATCGAGAGACTCAGCTCCGAATTATTAATTCTTATGATTCAGAGTTTAAATCAGTGAAATTAAGGGAGATGTATTTAGATGCTAATTTAATGAGGGTTTCTAGTTTAGAAGATAAGATTAAGGTCATTACAGACGTTCTTAAAGAACCTAGCCAAGAGAGAGATTTGAGATTAGAAAAAGCTTTCCTCTCAACTGGTTTTTTTATAGAGGATTATAAAAAATATCAAGATTTATTTTTAAAGAATTCGTTCGAAGCTTTTAAACAGGAGCGTTCTGCTCATCATGGAGCTGGCGCAGCTTTAAGTATGTTAATTAAATATGAAGATGGAAACCTTGGAAAAATACGTGAAAATGTGATGTGGTTAGTGGGTTCTGGTGCTGAGCTAACCTATGATTTGAACAAACGTTTTATGAAGCAATCTATTAAACCCGATCAAATAAAAGAATTATTTAAAAATATACAGCCTTTAAGAGAAGCTTTAATAGAGGAAGTTTGCACTGGACCAAAAGTTTTTTTTAATAATAAAGAAGAACTTAATGCTTTGTTAGACGATTTATTTGCTAATTCCTTGAAGCCAGAGCCTAGTACTTCTAAGCAGGTTCGTGATAGAAACAGTCTTAAAACTGTTGTTAAAGAAGCACTGTATAAAGTTTTTGATTCTCAAAATGAAGTAAAGAAGCTTGAAATTATGAATAGAATGGTAGATAAGCTTATTCACACTCCTACTCTTCAATTTGAAGATTTAGTTCAAACTTTACTTTCGGCTTATGGTACTGTGGGGGTTAAATTTGCTCAGATATTGTCTTCGCAAATGGAGATAAAAACAAGGTTTCCTGTTTTATATGATAAATTATCTGATTTAAAAGATTCTAATGCTCCTATTTCTTTAGATGAGCTTATGCAGGCTATTGAGACTAGTCCTGAACTGAAAGCTAAGAATATTAAGGTACTAAAACTACTTGGTTCTGCAAGTATTAAGTGTGTCTATCTTGCTGAGATAGATGGAGAGGAGATGGTTCTAAAAGCTAGAAGGATGAGAGCTGATAAGTCTTTAAATACAGAAATAGAAGATTTTAATTATTTAGTAAAAGTGCTTTCTCCAATTTTAGAAAAAGAATTCGGCATTACAAATATTCCCCAATATGCAGAAAGAATTTTTGCAGATATAAGAGAGGAAGCAGATTTATATATAGAGGCTAAGAACATGTTTCAAATGAATAATCTTGTTATTAAAGAATATAATTCATCAAAATCTGCTCCTAATGTTAGATTCGCTGTATCTTCTGTGCAGCACAAATTTTCGAATTCCGTTATTATGCTAGAGACTCTGGCTCCAGGAGCTTCTTTTAAAAGTATTAAAGAAGCTTCTGCTAATAGTCCCCGTGATACTGAAGCTAAGCGCGAAGTTGCTTTTCTTGAGCAAGAGATTTCTAAATTTTTTAGTTACTCTGCTGATAAATTTATTCATGTAGACCCTCACGACGGCAATATCTTTATAGATAAAGATGATAAAGGTAATTATAGAATCACTCTTATTGATTTAGGTTTGGCGCAAGAAATTAATCAGAGTTTGCCATCAGACCTTAAAGCTCTATTACAAGATAAATCATTTTGGAAAATTATTAATTCGATAACGTCACAAGATCTTAAATTATTGGCTTCTGTATCTAAGTTCGCGAGTATAGATGATCTAATGCAGAATGAAAATATTTCTTTGACATTATTAAGTAAATTTTTTCAAGCATCTGCGGCACAAAAATTTACTATTGCTAAAACTGTGGATATTAACCCATTTGTAGTTCAGCCAGCTTTGGCGAAAATTTCACAATTAAAACAGAAATTGAAAACTTCAAATTTAGATGATGAATTCGGTAACTTAGTCAAAACGCTAGGCGATGAAACGGTAAGTAAAATATTGGAAAAGTCTGCTGGGAAAAACCTAAAAGAAGTTGCTTTGATTTTATTGAATAATCTTGATCAAGCTGAAAATTTCACAGTGAGTAATAAATTATGGCGCTTTTTATTTGCACTATCAAAGAGTCCTTACGTTGTTGAGAGAATTATGCAAGATCCTCAGCTACTTACTCTTTAGATATGTCCTTTTTTCAGCTAATTCTAAGCAGCGATAGCTTATCCGTTTTTTTAACTATCGTACGTGCTCTGATTATTTGACTTGTAATATTTTGAGATTCATCATTTCTCACTAGTAAATAAACAGGTCTATGTAAGCTTTCTGGTGAAGCCAAGAATTTACTTAAAGAGTTTGCATCATTGAAGTTATTTACAGTATCTTTACAGTAAAAACCAATGCTCGCTCTATTTAATTTATAGCTAGCAAGCTTTGCTATTTTTCTTTTATGCTTTTTTGCATGTTCTTTTGCGGGGGCATAGATTTCGGTGCAAAAGCTTTTAATACCACCATCTAAGCTTTTTATTAGTGGTTTAGCTATTAGTTCCATTGAAAATAAATATAAACCGAGTGAGAAAATAAGAATTAGCCCAAAAGATAATTTGAGATTAGTTTTAATTGAGGTCATTGCGATAATCAGGGTGCAGGAGAAAAATATTCCTATGATTACGAGGAAAAACTGTAATTCTCCGACTAATTGAGCATTTAAGGAGTTGCTTAATTTATCTAAAATAATTAATAAGCAGATTGGAACAGTGATAAATAAAGCCAGAAAACCACCTAAAATATCATAATTTCTATTTTGAAAACCTCGTCCAGCATTCATTTTCATTGACCAATATTTAGCTATGGTTAAAATTAGAGGCAGTGAAATCGGTAAAATATAGGTAATTAATTTAGTTTGAGAAAGGCTAAAGAAAATAAAAGTCACGGCAATCCAGATTAAGTTAAACCTTCTTAAGGTATTGGTATTGTCAATAATATTAATCCTAGATACCTTGCTTGAGTTTTGATCGTTTAATAATGCTTGTACCAAGAAGAATGACCAAGGGAAAAATCCGACAAGAATTATGGGTATGTAGAACCAAATCGCCCCACCATGATTACTAGTAGTTTCTAGAAAACGTCCTAGATTATCTCCAAGGAAAAAGCTTTTAGTAAATTCGCCGTTAGTTTTTATATGGGCAAGAAGATACCAAGGAATATTTATTAAGAGAAACATTCCAATACAAATTAATGAATCATATTTTTTTTGAGCAAAAAATATGATTAATTCTTTTTCTTTTAATAAAAAGATGAATATGATTATACTAGGTAAGACTAAGGCTATGGGACCCTTACAGAGGAAGCCTAGAGAGGCACTAAAGCTAGCTAGGTAAAAATATATTCTAGTATCGGAGTTTTGCCTATTGAAAATATTATTAGTTTTAGTTTTAAAGAAATAAGATAGAAAGAAAAAACTCAGTGTCGCAGAGATTAATAAGCATAGACTCATATCAATCATAGCTACTTTCGCAAAGAAGTTTATGAATAAGGTACTTAAGCAGATTAACCCTGCGATTAAAGGTGTGCCTTGTATGCCACCCATGAAATAAGCTAACGCAACTAAACCTGTAGCAGATAGCACCGAGGGTAAGCGAGCAGCAAACTCACTTGTTCCGAAGATTAAAAATGAAAAAGCCTGTTCCCAGTAAAATAATATGGGTTTTTCTAGCCTTAAGATGCCATCAACTTGTGGAATGAACCAGTCGCCACTAATAAGCATATTAAGAGAGGCCTGAGTAAATCTACCTTCATCTACTCCAGCAATAGGCACAGAAGCTACTCCAAATGAGAAAACTAGAAGTGCGGTTAATAGAATTAGAAAAAGCTGGAAATTGAGCATTTAGTTTAATTTATAACATTGGGGCATCAAAAAAATGTGGTTTTTGATCAAGACTTCTATAAATTAAAAAAGCAGCTCTGCCTATAACCCTATCTTTCGGAAGGAAGCCCCAGTAATGGCTGTCATAGCTAAAGTTACGATTATCACCAAAAACCAGGTAATTATTGGCTGGAACCGTGACTGCTCCGTAATCATAGGCGGCAATAAATTCAGGACTACCTTCATAGTAAGGTTCTAAAAGTTTTTTATCGTTAATGTATATACCATCGCCTTTTATTACTTCAACTTTATCTCCAGGTAAACCGATAAGCCTTTTAATGTAAGCCTCTGGCTGAGGTAGAAATGGTAAACCTGTTAGGCGAATTAATAAGCTAACTGGATCATTTAATATATTTTCGTGGCCTTCACTTGCTGAAGCTGGTGGAAAGAAAATGATAATATCTCCACGTTGATATTCTTTTCTAAAAAGTCTGCTTATTTTTTCTACGAAAAGTTTATCACCGATTTTTAAGGTCGGTAACATGCTTTCGCTTGGTATGTATCTGAACTCACCAATAGTTGTTCTTACGATGACTAGTAAAACTAATACTATAACTATTTGAGCGGTTATTTCTCGTACTATAAAGTATCTCCATTCTGGCACTTTATAATATTTTTTCCAGCTACTATCATGCAGCTCTATAGGCTCATTTCGTGGTGTTTTTTTGACTGGAATTAAATCATAAAATCCATAAGCTATTCCAAGAAAGAAGGCTTTGATGATATTAAGTAGGCTTGATAAAAAATCATTTTTCATTGTTTAATTTAGTTAATTTTTACATTATAGTATTTTGCGGCAGGATGATGAATAACTATCGCAGATGTACTATGTTCTGGGTGAATTTGCCATTCTTCAGATAATTTCATGCCGATTCTATCTGGCTTAAATAGTTCAAATAACTTCAGTTGGTCTTCTAGTCGAGGGCAGGCAGGATAGCCAAAGCTAAAACGCATGCCATGATAAGAGCCGCGTAGTAATTTTTTTGTATCTTTGTCATCTTCTATACTAAAGCCTAATTCTTTTCTAATACGAGCATGAGCATATTCGGCAAGTGCTTCAGTGCTTTCTGTTGCGAGACCGTAGTAATAGAGGTATTCTGAAAATTCGCCAGCTTGATAAAGCTTATTTACGAATTCTGCTGCTGAAACGCCGATGGTAACTAGCTGGAAGGGAACGATATTGAAAGAGTTTTTATCCTCTAGGCGAAAGTAATCACTTAGGCAGAGATATTCATCTTTATTCTGTCTTGGAAAGATGAAGGAGTCTATAATTTTAGTTTTATTTTCAGAGTAAATGTTGAGCTGGTTTGGGTTTGTATCATCTATCTTGCAGTAGTAGTAACCATAGATGATTTGAGGTTTAAACCAGGGATTTTTCTTGGTTTCTGCTTTTAGTCTTTTAAGTACTGGGTAGACTTCAGTATCTAAGAATGTTTTATATTCCTCGTCTGACCGCTTCCCTTTTCCCATGCGCCATTGACCGATTATCATCGCATCTAAATTTAAATAGCTCCACATTTCATCAAGATCTATTTCTGTAGAGTCTATGATTTTATCTCCATAAAAGGGGATTATAGGGACGTCATCATTTTTTAAAGCTGGGACTGAGGATAAATTTTCAGTGTAGCTTAATAATGGTGCGTAACTGTCTTCATCAGACTCTCCTACCTCTTGATAAGCACTGTTATTATTCTCTGCACTAGGCTTGGTTTTATAAAATTCTTTTTTAATCTCATCAAGTGAGGTTTTACTGCTGAGCCTTTCCATGATATCTAAATCAGTAAAGGCATCATAGCCATAAAAAACAGTACCTTTGTAGATATTTGCACAGTCTTGTTCGACAAAGCGCCTAGTAAGAGCTGCCCCGCCTAATATAACGGGCAGGTCTATGCTTCTATCATTTAAAACTTCTAAGTTCTGCTTCATTATTAGAGTCGATTTAACGAGTAAGCCTGAAAGCGCTAGTAGGTCTGGCTTATGCTCTTCTATGGCTTTAATAATTTCTTCTATTGGTTGTTTTATACCTAAGTTGTAAACTTTATAGCCATTGTTTGAAAGTATTATATCGACTAGGTTTTTACCGATGTCATGAACGTCACCTTTTACAGTAGCTAATACTAGAGAGCCTTTGTGGGTATTAGATGAAATTTTATCCATAAACTGTTCTAGGTGAGACACTGCTGCCTTCATCGTCGTCGCAGATTGTAATACAAAAGGTAATTGCATTTCACCAGCTCCGAATCTCTCACCTACTATTTTCATACCGTCCATGAGAAATTGATTAATAATGTCTAATGGCTTATGTCCCTTCTCTAGTGCTAAGTCTAGATCTTTGTCGATATTAGTTTTATTACCATCTATAATTCTTTGAGAGAGTATTTGCTCTACATTTAAACCTTCATAGGGATTGGTTTTAGCACTATCATCTAATTTAATATCTTCGACTAAAGCGAGTAACTCCATTAGTGGATCAAAGCTGCACTCACCATTGTCTTTAAAAATTCTTCTATCGTAGATTAAATCTAGGCATAGTTCTTTGAGTCGATTTTCTATTTTATGCAGAGGGATAATTTTTTTGTTATTGACGATAGCCATATCTAAACCAGCTTTAGTAGCTTCATGCATAAATACAGAGTTTAAGGCTGTTCTTAATTTAGGATCTAAGCCGAATGAAATATTACTAACACCAAGTATGCTCTTTACTCCAGGCATCTTTTCTTTTACTAAGCGAATCGCTTCTATGGTTTCAATACCAGCTTTTCTGAATTCCTCATCCCCAGACCCTAAGGTGAAAGTTAGAGTATCAAAGATAATGTCATTAGCATTCATGCCATGCTGATTTACTAGTAAATCATATAGTCGCTCAGCGACTTTCACTTTTTTCTCAGCAGTTTTTGCCATGCCACTTTCATCGATGGTGAGTACTACTAATGCGGCACCATATCTGTTGCAGAGCTTAGCTATAAGCTCGACTCTGTGTTCACCATCTTCTAGGTTGACAGAATTTACTACTGCTTTCCCTGAGATCAATTTAAGTGATTCTTCTAAAACATCTGCCTCAGTGCTGTCTATCATTATTGGTATGCTGATTGCGGTATTGAGCTTGAAGAGTATTTCCTTCATGTCTCGTATTTCATTTCGTCCGACGTAAGCTGCACAGAGATCTAAAATTTGAGCACCTTCTTCGACTTGTTCTTTAGCTAAGTCTATAATTGCGTCATAGTCTTCGTTTGCAAGTAAGTCTTTGAAAAGCTTACTGCCATTAGCGTTAGTCCTTTCTCCTACTATTATAGGCTTAGTGTCTAAGTCCATATTAATCGCCGAATATAGTGAGGAAACGGAGTTTCTTACTTCTTGAGTTTTAGTATCGGTATCACTTGGTGGTGCTGGTAAGTCTTTCACTGCATCAGCTAACTGTTTAATATGCTGATAACTAGTGCCGCAGCAGCCACCTACTATGTTTACCTGATATTCAGTAATAAATTTAGAAAGATAGTTAGTAAATTCATCTGGTCCTAAGGGGAAATGGGCGTGCCCGCAGACATTCTCTGGGATACCAGCATTTGGTAAACAACTTATTTTTACTGGGCAGTTATCTTTTAGGTACTGAATATGCTCCTGCATTTCTTTTGGTCCAGTAGCGCAGTTCATACCGAATATATCTATTGGATAAGCTGCTATGGTCGTAAGTGCAGCATTTAAATCTGTACCGACTAGCATTGTGCCAGTTTGTTCTATCGTGATTTGTACTTGCAGTGGAAGTCTAAATCTCTTTGATAGACCAGTTTTAGTGCGATTTTGATTTTTTATAACAACTGCCTTGTTTGAAAATGTCTCGAAATTTGAAGATGCCTCGAATTCTTGAATTGGAGTGATTTCTCCTCTTGGGTAAGCTTCTAATAATTCCGCATCAGTTTTATCTTTAAATTCCTCTTCTATTTTAGAGAATATTTCATAGCAAGCTACAAGTACAGCCTTTATCTGTAGAGGATCTTGGCAAGTTTCAATCAGAATAACATCTACGCCGCCGTCAATTAGTCCTTGGACTTGGTCTAGGTAAGAGTTTTTAAGTTCATCGAAGTGAACATTACCTAAAGTTGCAAGTTTGGTCCCTGGTCCAATAGAGCCGGCTACAAATCTCGGTTTTTCTGGTTCTTTAATAGTAAATTCATCAGCCACCTCTCTTGCTAGTCTAGCTGCAAGTTTGCTGATTTCATAGCTCTCTTCGCTGATGCCGTATTCGCCAAGAACCAGTCTACTAGAGCCAAAGCTATTAGTCTCAACAATATCAGCTCCAGCGCTGAAAAAATTACGATGAATTTCCTGAATAATTTCAGGTTTAGTTTTATTTAGCATTTCTGGGCAGCCTTCAAAAGCAGCTCCACCGTAATCATCCGCTGTCAGGCTGTAATTAAAGAGATTAGTTCCCATCGCACCGTCATAGACAATAACTTTTTGGGCCAGTATTTCAAGAAATTTAGGTTTTGGCTTTAATGACAAGTGCATATTTCTAG
>RFQS01000099.1 GCA_009924885.1 Pseudomonadota bacterium
CTTTTAAAGCTTTCCTAAGTACATGTGTAGATTTAGTAAAATCTAAGTCATCTATAAATTTCAGATAGCCCACTAGTCCCTGCGCCTCTAAAAACTCCCTGAAACTCAGTGGATGCATATAAAAATAATGCACTCTACCCACGGGCATAGAGACTGGCTCCTGCTTTAAAGCGAAATCCACTAGAGAACCAGCAGCTATAACATGCAAGCCCGGCATTTTTTCATAAAAATATCTTAGAGCTTGAATAGCCTTCGGGAAAAGCTGTACCTCATCTAAAAAAATTAAACTCTCACCTGTTTTAATTTCGATATTTCGTTTTAAATATATTTGATTAACTATATGTACTGGATCTAAAGTCTCGAAATCTTCATAAAACTCAAAATCATATTCAAAATTTATAATGACCGCCGTCTTGAAATTTTCCTTAGCAAAACGCTCTAGGAGAAAACTTTTCCCGACCTGCCTAGCACCACGCACGACGATAGGATGCGGATGTTTATCTGCCTGCCATTTTATTAAAGTTCTCCTACTTAAACGATTCACCCTTGGTATTATACCCTAATTTTAGATAAAAAACCAAGGGTATTTCACCCCTGCTATTCAAAAGACCACTATATGAGGATAATGAAAACACAGAAAATGAAATTGTGCAGTACTCTCTTAAATGCTATAATCGCTAAGGTCAAATCGACCCTAAGGAAATAACATGGCTAGAAAAATTAAAAGAGAAGACTTCAGAAACATCGGTATCGCAGCTCACATCGACGCTGGTAAAACTACTACTACCGAAAGAATTTTATTTTACAGTGGCGTAGTCCATAAAATCGGTGAAGTACACGAAGGTACTTCAGTTACAGACTGGATGGAGCAGGAAAAAGAGCGTGGAATCACGATTACAGCTGCTGCTATTTCTACTACATGGAAAGATAAATATATTAACCTTATTGATACCCCTGGACACGTTGACTTTACTATCGAAGTTGAGCGTTCTATGAGAGTTCTAGACTCAGTTATTATTACCCTTTGTTCAGTAGGTGGTGTTCAGCCTCAAACTAAGACAGTTTGGAGACAGGCAGACCGTTATAAAGTACCACGTGTAGTATTCGTTAATAAAATGGATAGATCTGGTGCCAATTTCTTTAGAGTAAAAGATCAGCTACGTAATGATATGCGTGTAAACGCCGTTCCTATTCAGTGTCCTATCGGTACTGAAGATCAGTTCGAAGGCGTCGTAGATCTAGTAGAAAAGAAAACTCATATCCATAAAGATGACCTAGGAAAAGATATAGAGATCATCGACGGTTACCCAGCAAATTTAACTGAAAAATGTGCCGAGATGCGCACTCAGCTTATTGAAGCTATCGCTGAAACTGATGAAGATATGATGAATAGATATCTTGAAGAAGGTGAAGATGCTTTCACATTAGAGGAAGTTAGAGCTGGATTAAGAAGAGCGACTATTAAGCTTGAAGTTATTCCTATGCTTTGTGGATCAGCTTTTAAGAATAAAGGTATCCAGAAAGTATTAGACGCTGTCGTAGATTACCTTCCAAGCCCTCTAGACGTAGAGCAGATTAAAGGTACTGATCTTAATAACGAAGAAGTTACACGTAAGTGTGATGATGATGAGCCTATGGCTGGTCTAGCATTTAAAGTAATGACTGACCCATTCGTAGGACGTTTAACTTTCGTTAGAATGTACTCTGGCGTTATCACTGCTGGTAGCTATGTTTATAATTCATCTACTGGTAAGAAAGAGCGTATCTCTCGTATCATCAAGATGATGGCAGATAATCGCAGTGAGATCGAGGAATTAAGAGCGGGAGACATCGGTGCCGTAGTAGGTTTCAAAGACACTACCACCGGAAACACTTTCTGTGACGATAAAAAGCAAGTAATACTTGAATCATTGTTCATCCCAGAACCAGTTATCTCTGTAGCAGTAGAACCTAAAACTAAAGCAGATCAAGAAAAACTATCTCTATCTCTACATAAACTAGCTGAAGAAGATCCTACTTTCCAAGTAAAAGTAGATCATGAGACTGGTCAAACTATCATCTCTGGTATGGGTGAGCTTCACTTAGAGATTCTTGTAGATAGACTTAAGCGTGAATTTAAAGTAGAGGCTGACGTTGGTAAGCCACAAGTAGCTTACAGAGAGACGATTAGAGGTAAATCTACATCTGACATGAAATATGCTAAGCAGTCTGGTGGTAGAGGTCAGTATGGTCACGTTGTTATCGATTTCGAACCTTTACCAATAGGTAAAGATGCTGAAGGCGAAGATCTACCGAATTTCGAATTCGTTAATAAGATCGTCGGTGGTGTAATCCCTAGAGAATATATTCCAGCTGTAGAGAAAGGTGTTAAAGAAGCTATGCTTTCTGGTGTTCTTGCTGGTTATGAGATGTTAGGTATTAGAGCGACCCTAAATCATGGTTCTTACCACGACGTAGACTCTTCTGAGATGGCATTTAATATCGCTGGTTCTATGGCGTTTAAAGATGGTACGAAAAAAGCACAGCCAGTATTACTTGAGCCTGTGATGAAAGTCGACATCGAAGTTCCAGAAGAATACATGGGTGATGTTATCGGAGATATCTCTTCTAGACGTGGTCGTGTAGAGAAAATGGAAACTTTAGGTGGTCAATCACACGTAATGACTATAGTTCCATTAGCGAATATGTTCGGTTATGCGACTGACATTAGAAATAAAACTAAAGGTCAAGGAACGTTTACGATGGAATTCTATGCTTATGAAGAAGTTCCAGCTAACGTAGCAAATGATATCGCTTCTGGTAAGATGCAGACGGCTTAATTCATAAACGAATCCTAGAAAACTAAGAGGATCATCCTTTTCGTATAAAAGCTATAGCTAAAGTACCTAAAGTATCAATAACCTTGTTAAGGGGATTACCAGCTGCTGTGACTTGATTATTGTTAACTGCTTCCGCGGCATCACGTTCCTTTGCGAGCCTCAGGTCTTCTTCAAATTTAGCAGCTTTAGCTGCGTCATTCTGCTTTCGCATGTCTTGAAGCATAGATATACGCTCATCATGACCAGCAGCCATAAAACCTTGAACAGAGAACCCCTTTAATCCGCCTTCGGGACCAGCATGATAATCAACAACACGTTGAATCAATTTTTCACGATCAACGTGGACTTTTCCATCCTTACCAACATAAGTAGGAGTCTCCCCAAATTTTTCTATATGTGCTCTCATTTCAGGAGATAGATTAGTAACAGCTGAAGCACCCTGCTGAGCCCATAGGGTATCTGGATTTAGTTTTTCTGTAAAAAGTGTTTTATTCTCTGCTGAAAGACTTTTAAATTCATCCGTCTCGCTGAATTTTTTAATAGCTTCTGTAAATTCCTTTTTGTCAAGAACCTTATCACGATTTACATCAGCCCCTTTAAGTGACTTTTCAAAAGCTGCCTTCTGTAGATCTGTTAATCCATTCAAAGATCCTGTAAATATAGATAGGTCCATAATATTAATTTATCTAAATGAGGTTAAGCTTTGGTAATACTAAAATATAATAAGGCACTATTGCGAAACTCTTTCAGAGTCAATCCTTCATCAAGCAGTACCGCTACCAGAAAAGGCCTTCGCTCCCAATTGAATAATTTGAGCGAACATTGCAAGCATACTTTGTATATTTTTAGCATTCGCCTCTTGCTGTTTTGCATTAAGCTCCGCTATTCGTTTTTCAGTTTCTGCATTCTGCTTATTAGCTTCCTCATAAACATTTAAAGGCTTCTCTGATAAATTAAATTTTATATTACCATCAACACCAAATCTTAACGGCTCTTCTGCCCCCAAACCAGCCCAAGCATTAGCGGAATCATCAGCCGTCCAAGACTTAAGGCTAACACTATTATTAAAAGAGTAAGCTGTATAAGGATTCACTGAACTAAAAACATCTTCTGCTCTGTCAGCTGGTGTAATTCCAAGCGAAGACGAAGCGTTCTTTGTAATCGATGCTGTAACTGGAGTCTTATTAAAATCAAGAGCCGTATAATCAATTGGATTAAAGATCACTCAAGCATTAACATTAAAAAATAAAGCCCTCCTCATATTTTAAGGTATTACTAAATTAGAATTAATAAACTGTTAAGCCTTTTTAGGCGATTGCTTAAGATAGTCTTGTATCATTAAAACAGATGTCTCCTAAAGTCCTCGTCATTGATAATTACGACAGCTTCACCTATAACCTAGTCCAGTACTTAGGAGAGATAGGAGCTGATGTAAAAGTAATTAGGAATGATGAATTTCCGAGCACTGAGTTAGAAAATTTTTTAAAAGCAGAAAATATTACTCATATACTCATTTCCCCTGGTCCAGGTAAACCTAAAGATTCTAAACTCAGTATCGAGTCGATTAAACTATTAGCAGCGAAGATTCCGATTTTAGGCGTCTGCCTCGGACATCAGGCTATAGGGGAGGCTTTCGGGGGAGAAGTCGTTAAAGCTCCTTATCTTATGCACGGGAAAACCAGTGTCATAGAGCATGATGAGAGTTCAGAACTTTTCAGAGATATCCCTAAACATTTCACTGCGACTAGATATCACTCACTTGTCATAGACAGATCTAGTATTCAGGATTCTAATTTACGAATAATCGCTAAAACCGCAGATGAACTAGTCATGGCTGTTACCCATAAAGATTTTAAAAATCTCTTCGGTGTTCAATATCATCCAGAGTCCATACTCTCTGAATATGGTCATCAGCTTTTAAAAAATTTTTTAAAGGTGAAGGTTTAAATGCGAGTCCTAGGCGTTAACACTGGTACCTCTGTAGATGCAATTGACTTTGCGCTGATAGACTGGCATGACATTCATAATCTTAAAAATTACTCAGTGATTCGCGAGGACAGCCTTCCCTTTGACCCTATACTTAGAACTATCTTTGAAAAACTTATAAATAAACAGAACGGAAATTTAGATGAAATCTCTAATCTGAATTTCGCCTTTAGTCGTTTCCTCGCTGAGAGTATCAACTCTTTTAGAGAAAAATATAATGAGCAGATAGATCTTATTGGCATTCATGGACAGACGATTTTCCACGGTAAGGAAAGTACATGGCAGTTAGGCGAAGGATCTATAATAGCTAATCTTACTAACATAAACACTGTCTCAGATTTCAGACCAGCAGATATGGCACGTGGCGGTGGTGGTGCACCTTTAATCAGCTTTCTAGATGATAGATTAGTGAGATCTGATAGTGAAAATATCGCTACATTAAATATTGGCGGCATCGCTAATACCACAGTTTTAGTGAAAGACTCTCCTTGCATAGCTTACGATACGGGACCAGGTAATACCTTGATCGATAATCTCTGCCAAAAGCTCCATAGCAAACCTTTTGACAAAAATGGTGAAATTGCTTTTAAGGGTAAAATTAATGAAAAATTCGTAGATAATCTTATAAAGAACACCGAATATTTTAGACTCCCTCCGCCCAAATCTACAGGGCGAGAGCTGTTTAATCATAAATTTGCAGATAAATTTTTAGATCTAGGGAATACACAAAACATTATCAGCTCAGCTACTTACTTAACAGCGAAAACCATTAGCACAGAGCTGCAGAAATATCCAATTAGTAAAGTATTAATTTCTGGAGGCGGTATTAATAATAATTTTCTTACAGAAAAATTAAAGGAACTAAATCCAGCTATAACTTTTAGCGATCATCAGCAGTGTGGGATTATGAGTCAGTATAAAGAAGCGATTTTATTCTCTTTACTAGCTTATACAAGCTATAATAGGATGGCTAACAATGTTCCAAGCTCCACTGGCGCTAAGGCTTCTAGCATACTAGGAAAAATATCATATGTCTAACCTCGATTTGAGAAATACCCCGAAAACTAAAATAGTAGCGACGCTAGGACCAGCTTCTGAAACAGAGGAAACTATCAGGGAACTTATTCTTGCTGGAATGAATGTGGCTAGACTTAACTGTTCGCACGGGGACTGGGATTCAAGAGCAGAAAGACTTAACAGAGTACGTAAAATCGCGAAAGAATTAAAAAGACCTATTGGTATTTTAGTCGACATTCAGGGACCTAAAATCAGGACTGGGACTCTGCCAGACGAGGGAGTGATTATTAAACAAGGCGAAGAGATAATCCTCACCTCTGATGCTAACACTGCGGATTATTCAGTAACAGCCTCAATAAAAAGAGTTTTTATTCGTAATTACCCAGCTTTAACCAAAGATGTACTTGCTGGCCAGCAGGTACTTATAGACGATGGTTTAATTAGGCTTCGTGCTACTGAAGTTAAAGGTAATGATGTTAGATGTAATGTCATCTTTGGCGGAGTCATTAAATCTAATAAGGGAGTGAATCTTCCAGAGTCACACCAAGCTAATTTAGCTTCTATAACAGATAAAGACAGAGAAGACATAGTACAAGCAGTCAAACATTCTGCTGAATTCATCGCCCTATCTTTTGTTAAGACCGCAGATGACGTACTCGAACTTAGAAAACTAATCGACGAGTGCAATGTAGACCAGTTACCGATTAAAGTAATCGCTAAAATTGAAAAACCACAAGCTGTAGCTGAATTAGATGAAATTTTAGATGTAGTAGATGGTGTTATGGTAGCGCGTGGTGATCTAGGCGTAGAGTTAGAACCAGAAAAAGTTCCGATGATACAGAAGCAGATCATCAGTAGAGCTAATTATAAGAAGAAATTTGCTATTACCGCTACGCAGATGATGGATTCGATGATTACGAAACCGTTTCCTACACGTGCAGAAGTTTCAGATGTAGCGAACGCTATTCTTGATGGTACTGATGCAATCATGCTTTCTAATGAAACAGCCACTGGTGCTTTCCCTAAAGAAACTATTCAGATGATGGCGAAAATCGCTCTGGAAGTAGAAAAATCTGGTGAAATTAAAGTTGAGAGGCGTAACCTTAAAGACCTAGATCCTAATCAGACAGACGATATTAATCGTTATGCGATAGCTCAAGCGGTTGAGACTTTTTCTAAATTACAGCATATAGAGAATATAGTAGTATTTTCTTGTTCTGGAAAAAGTGCGATGATGGTATCTAGACTGCGTCCTGAAGCGAGAATCATCGCAGCGACTACTTATGAATTCACCTATAATTCGCTATCTATGGTTTGGGGAGTGCTTCCTATATACTTCGACGAAGTCGAAGAAACGACTAATACTATTTATAATATCGAGAAACACCTTATTAAAGGTGGCTACGTCGATCACGGTGACAGTGTAGTAATTACTGGCGGCTTACCTTTAGCAGCTCGTGGGGTCTCTAACTTTATTAAAATCCATAAATGTGATGGCTCTATTCTTGAACTAAAGCAGTACAGTAAAGCACTTCATGATAAAAAGCTTGGTCCAAGTATACAGAGAGATGAACACTGCTCTCTTACATGAACTCCTGTAAATATTTCTTTATTTATTTATTTACGATTCATCTATCTTGGAACACCGTTTTCTAGTCTTTTTTTTACGATTAATAACAGAGCCAGAGCTGAATTTCATTAGCCGAGCTGAAAATGCAGATCATAAACTAGCTAATCGTGAACTGTTGTTTATGATTGACTTTAATATAAGCGAAGACTTCGAATTCTTAGACGAAAGTTTCATTCCGAATGTTTCAGATAAGCGTATTTATACTGGTAAAACCGCCATTAAAAAATGTTTACTCTTTAGCCCTTGGTTTAAAAAATTTATTAACTAAAACTGATACAGGCTGTATATTAGCCCACTGAAGCTAGTAGTCTATTATCTTTCTCTAACTCCGCATTCGCTGTAGAAACTTGAAAATCACCACTGATTCCACCAGCCTGACTCATTTTAGCTGCAAGTAATAACTGTTGATTTGCGAAAGCTGTTTCAGAATTTCCAGAAGCAGCGATTTCACCAAAAACTGGATTATTAATAGCAGTAACTGAACTCGGTTCTCCAAGAGCACTTGTCGCCGTTATTCCAGAAGTGTTATCAAGTTTAATTGCACTAGAAGCAACGGAACTAGCTCCAGCGGTCTTCGCTACAGCATCAGCACCTACGGTTCCAAAAACATCACCTAAAGTTTCCGCACGCAATTGTGCAATACGCCCAGCTGACTTACTTGTATTATCAACGGAGGTTTCTTCAGTAGAAGAAACTTGCTCTGTTTGATTTTTTGGTGCAAGCCCAGCAGTAGCATTATTCTTAATAAATAAGTTCGCTAATGGGTTATTAGGTCCGCCTATCGCCATGCATTCCATAAACCATATCTTTTTTAAGCCTAGGTTAAGAGAATGAAATCTCTGTAATATTCATCTCACATTCCGCACCCTTCCATCGAAATCACCAGAAAGCTTTCTATGAATGGCTTTAAGGTCAGTTGATGGC
>RFQS01000100.1 GCA_009924885.1 Pseudomonadota bacterium
TCTCTTTTACCATTCCTCTATTGAGACATGACTTTACAGATTTAGACAGACTTACATCTGTATGGATTTTTGAAATATTTTAGAATGAGACAGCCCTGACAGTGGAAGTTCCAGTAGTAGATAATAAGCTTGGTGATTCCTTTCTTGGACGTGACTTTAACTCTGTACCAAAAGCTACCGAATCTGATCTCACGACATTGACGCAATTAGAGAAATTGCTAAAGGAACAGAAATCAACACGGGCAGAATTAACTTTAGAAGATTTAAAAATCCATAATGAAATCGGTAGAAAATATTCAACAGTAAAAAACAAACTCTTTGTGGAGCGAAGTATGTTACAGAGTTATGAGTTATATTATGACGACAGTAAACAAAAATATGAAGCTGTTATTAAAAACTACAGGATAGATAAACAGGGTCAGTTGTACCAGTATTACGAGGGAAGTTCTTTTGCAAAGCCTCTGAATCAGATTTTCAATGATTTAGAAGCTCAAAAAAACGTGAAATGATTTATCGATTTATCATAAATCTTTAGTACCCTCAGCTGCACGCAAAAGCCGATCATTAATAGCCCTACCCACAGAATCATAGGGAATAGGCATCACAGCTATGCTACCTACACCTAAACTCTCTAATTCATGCAAACTAGAAAATAGCTTCGAGGCAGCTTCATCTAAATCAGCACTAGGACTAATATTTATAATCTTTCTAAATAAAAATTTTAAATCACTTTCAATAAGCTTACTTTGACTCTGAGTCAAAGATTCTGAAATAGACCCAAAAGCTATCAGAGCTTCATTCTCACGAGGCTGCTCATTAAAACTATAGTTTAAACGTAATTTACACTTGGGTGCATAATGCTTTAAAAGCATACCTGGAGATCTAATACTCTCATCATGCTCTGGTAGAGATATTTCACCAAGAATATTCTTCAATTCAATCACAGACACACTGCCATAGCGAAGTAATTTAGGTAAAGAGCTACTTAAATCTAAAACCGTAGACTCTAGTCCACATTCGCAGTTACCACCATCCACTATCCACTCAAGGAACTGCTCGCAAACTCCAATTTCGGCGTTTTCGTCGTCCTCATGATCCTCATGTAAGCTTGATAAATCAAGCTTGTATTTCCGCTTGCTCGCATATGAGACTTGTCTCGCATGCTCGGCATCGTTACTCGCAGTACACTGCGGTCATTCGTCCTCCTCAGCCTTGAACTTGCACGTTTGTGAGCAGTCCCCTCTTGTGAAACTCCAATTTCCGTGTTTCCGCCCGCCTCATAATCCTGAAACAGCTTAGCTACATGAGCAGCAGAGCTAGGACTCAGTCTACCAGAGGGATTAGCACTAGGTGCTGCAACTGGGGCAGCGAAACGCCTTAATAATTCAAGCGTAAAAGGGTGTCGTGGAATCCTTACCCCAGCAGTATTTAAACCAGCACAAACTATTTCAGAGATTCTAGAGTTTTTAGTTTTATTTAAAATTATAGTAAGCGGACCTGGCCAAAAGCTTTCAGCAAGCTTAATTACACGCTCATCATAAATTACATCTTTGAAAATCTCATCTAGGGTAGCATAGTGAGAAATTATAGGATTAAAGCTAGGTCTACCTTTAATTTTAAAAACTTTTTCCACAGCTTTAGTGCTAGCGGCTGAAGCCGCTAAGCCATAGACTGTTTCAGTCGGGATAGCGATTACATCATCTGACTTTAAAAGCTCTAATGCTTTATTTAAACTGTTTTGACTGGTGTCTAGGATTTTTAGCATAAAGTTTGAAAATTCTTTAAAAGCATCACTTACATTATGCTATGAAATTTCGGTGGCAAGCACCGAAATTTCACGGAGGGAATAATAATTTGAAAGTATTTCAGCTTTTTACTAACAGCTTAGCCGGTAATCAGAATCGTTATTATGTTAAAATAGTATTACCTATTCATTATGGTCCAGCCTTTAAAACAAACAGGAAACTTGCCAGTAGTTACTACTACGGAAACCGTGCCCTCAAAAGGTGGGTCTAAAGAAGTTTCACCTGCAAACACTATAAATCCAATAGATATCAAATCAGCTTCCAATGCATTATTACCGTTTATAAATGAAAATACCGTAGAAGCTATCACTAAACATACTAAAGAAAAATTTCAAAGCTCAAAGAGGAATTTTGAATTTTGGTTATAGGCACGAAGCTATTCCTCTCCAAAAAAGAGCAATAGTGCCTGCAGAAAAATATTTGGCAGAAAATTTAGAAGCCCTCATAAAAGCTAATAACATAACTTTAATATGCATGGAATCTTCTGCGGAAGGAGCAGATAAACCAGCCCACCTAATGGCTGACCAGCAAGAGTTAGCTAGAAAAGAATTTGCATCTGAGATTGAAAAAATGTCTCAAAAGCACGAAGTTGATTTAGCAATTACTAAGTTAATAACAAATAGGGTTATTGATAGAGAGTTTGATAGTAATCACCAAAGCATTAAAGATAGTTCCTCGAAATCACGCAAGCAAATTGCTGAAGCTATTTCTAATGCTTTAGAACCTTGGTTAGCAAAATTGCCAAGTATGAAAAGTTTTTTTGTAGCTCCCTTAAACAAGCGTAATAGTTTCGATGAATTTCACTCTGAAAATTTACTTTATCAAAAAGCAAAAGAGTTAGGTATTAAAAGGATATCAAGAATTTATTGAGAATTTTCAAAAGCTAGATCACAATATACAAAAACAGCTTGTGGATAATTACAAATCTCTCTGGGATGAGGTTTCAGCTAAAGCCAAGAAACATGATGATGATAGAGAAGTTATTATGACATCAAACTTAGAAAATGCTTTCAAGAATACTAATGGTAACGTTATGACTGTTTTAGGGAGTAAGCATGTAATGAAATTATTACCTGATGGACAGTCAGCATCAGCTATAAAACAAGTAGCAGATAAAGGTGTAGCAACTATTAGCATTGACTTACAATCGAGAGATCATGTAGCAAAAAAAGCTACTACTCTATCTTTAATTCCAGAATCTACTAAACCTCAATACCTTAGAGCAAATTGTCATTCAAGCTTGAGCGATATTGATCTTTATAAAATCCATGAAATTGAAAATGGGAAGGCTATCAAGTTTGCACAAGCTTGTGATGCAATTATTATTATTCCTGAATTAGCAGCATAAGCTCTGGCACCGTTTCTGAACTCCAATTTCTGCGTTTTCGGCAACAGTGCCAAATCATAACCCACCTGAAGTGCTACTGCATATTATAGCTATAAATATGCAGTAGCACTTCAGATTTAAAGGGTATAATAACTCCATGGAATATATAAGCAGATCTATTAAAATTCCTAAAAAAATTAGTTTTCTACTTTTCGGTCCTAGACAGGTCGGGAAAAGCACTTTATTAAAACATAAATTCCCAGAAGACGAAACACTGAAATATGATCTGCTGGATTTTAGCCTTTTACGAAAGCTAGAAAGAGATCCTAGTATATTCTTCGATGAAATCAAGTCTAGAAACAAAAAAATAAAGTATATTCTAGTCGACGAAGTCCAGAAACTACCATGGATACTAGATGAAGTTCATAGAGTAATAGAAAATCTTAAAGATCCCCCTTACTTTATTCTCACTGGCTCTAGTTCTCGTAAATTAAAAAAATCACAAGGTAATCTATTAGCTGGAAGAGCGATAGAGAGAACCTTGTACCCCTTCATCTATGAAGAAATAGCTGATAATGAAAATATTATATTTAATCTAAATGACGTTCTCAGTTATGGCTCCCTGCCTAGTGTCTACCTGCATCATGATAATGAAATAAAATACGAAATCCTTAAAACCTACACTAATACTTATATCAAAGAAGAAATTAAGGAAGAAGCTTTAGTAAGAAATCTAAATGCTTTTAACGAATTTCTTTTCTTGGCTTCTGAGGAAAATGGAAATTTAATCAATTACAGCAATATCGCTCAGGATACTGGTGTTAGCCTGAATACCATAAAAGAATATTATCAAATACTGATAGATACTTTAATGGGCTTTATGTTAATGCCTATGAAAAGATCTATCAGACAACAGATCGCTAAAAGCCCTAAATTTTATTTCTTTGATACTGGCGTACAGAGAGCGCTTGTAAATAAATTACAGGTGCCACTGATGAAGAAAACAAAAGAGTATGGAAAATCTTTTGAGCATTGGCTTATAAAGGAAATTATTTATAAATCTAAATATAAAAATAATGATTATAAATTCTCATTTTATCGAGTAAATGAAGAGACTGAAGTAGATTTAATTATAGAAAAGCCAGACAAAAGCATTATAGCTATTGAAATTAAAGCTAATAATAATCCTCATAAAGAAAAACTAAAAGGACTGGAATCCTTCATCAAAGTGTTTCCTAAAGCTGAATTAATCTGTGCTTCACTTACAGATAAACCTAATAAACTAGAAAATGGCATCCTTGTTCTGCCGTGGGAAGACGTTTTAAAAATGATCTAGTTTCTTGAAAATTATATAGAATTAGACTATGTATTTTAAACAAGATCAAATTGAAATAAAAGAAGCTAAATATGAACAGTTTCATGAAATATGGCCTATATTTCATCAGGTTATCCAAAGTGCTGAAAGCTACCCATATTATCCAGAAATAACGGAAGATGAAGCCAGAGATATTTGGTTTGCTCATAATGCAAAAGTCTATATTGCTTATTTGAATTCTAAGCCTGTTGCTACTCGCTATATAATTCCGAACAAACCTGGTCTTGGGTCACACGTGGCTAATACTGGCGTAATGATTGACAAAGCATACAGATCTCAAGGTCTTGGTAAACTTATGATGAAATTTGCAATTGAAAAATCTATTGAATTAGGCTTCAAGGCTTTGCAACTAAACCTTGTGGTTGTTAATAATCATGCCTCAATTAAGATCTGTAAAGATTATGGTTTTAAAGTAATTGGCACTTTACCAAAGGCTTTTTACTATAAGCAGCGCGAATATGTAGATGCTTTTGTAATGTATAAAGAATTAAGTTAGCGAAAAATACCCCATTCTCGCCACTGAAACCTCAGAAACAAACATAACCCCAGACTTCTCTTCAAATAAGGTTTTCATGCCTTTAGCCACGGAGTTAATCACTGACTGTGGCGCTACAGTCATTATCATTATTAAACTTGCCATATCATTAAAGAGAAGCCTTCCTTCATGAAAGCCATCATGCCCATATCCAGAGACATTCGGAATTATCGTATAGCCAGTAACACCAGCTTTCTGAATCATCTCTGTTACCATAGCTTCATCCTCGCCTGAAACTATAATCTCAAGCTTAAGCATTTTGCTTAACTCTATACCAGTGCTTCCATCATCGTAATGTGAATCTATCATTTCTACTCAACTCCTATTGTATTATCGCTTTTAAGTATTTTCCAGTGATCTTGGCTAACAAGGCTAGAAAGCTCATTAGTATTTGGATCTAAAACCACTAACCTTATCCATTCGTTATAGAAAAGGTTTTGCAAAACAGTGTTTTTAGAAATAATTTTCCTCACTCTCTCTACTGGTGAAAAGATAAAGACTCTAAGCCTCAGAGGTCTGTGATAAAGCTCATCATCAGCGCTCATTACTGACTGTAATGCTAATCCCGTATAAAGATCACTAGCATTACCTTGCATCACCCCAAAGTTCCCGACTATATTATGCGTAATTTTACTGCCACTACCGAAATTAACATTATCTACAGTGGAAAAATAATACTGACTATTAATCCACTGGGTAACTACCATTGGTGCAGTCATAATCGTTTCTAGAAGTAAGCCGTTAGAGTCTTGAGTCCAATCATAAGAATGCATAAAAGCACGATTAGATAAATCTAAACCCTTACTTAAATTACGAGGACCGATAATAAAACTGGTATTTCCAGCGAGCCCCCACTCTGGTCTGACCTCAGACCAATCCATAGACCTTCTAAGGGACTGCTCGCAAACTCCAATTTCTGCGTTTTCGTCGTCCTCATGATCCTCATGTACGTTAAGTACACTGCGGTCATTCGTCCTCCTCAGCCTTGAACTTGCACGTTTGTGAGCAGTCCCATCAATAGATTTAATTTCCACATCCTGATTAATATTACTGCCTAAATCTCTTGGAGACAGGAAACTAAGCTTCCTAATAGCATTATTCTCTTTTTTAGCCTGTACTAATGATTCTTGTAAATCAGCTAGAAGCTTTCTTTGCTCACTTGTCTTAAGCTCATAATCATAAAACTCAAAATCATCAGTAGTCGTATTGTGCTCAGCGCCTATAAATAATGTAGAATCTGGAATATTAATTCCTCTTTTAGCAAGCTCTAATCTAATCTCACGCTTATTTAGAATCTTCGCTAAAGCTTTAGCATTAACGCCTCCGTGATTACCAGCACAGGCTCCACAGTCTAAAGCAGAGGCGTAAGGATTATTTTCTGTAGTGCTTCCATGACCAGAGAAGACGACTAAAGGAGCGAAATTTTGTGTTAAACCCATTAGTCTTAAAGCCATTTCAGAGAACAGTAACTGTTCTTTTTTAGCTAAGCCTGTAAACATACGCTTCACTTCAGTGCTACTAAGGTCTTCATCAGGAGTGCTTGCAGCATTTATTACTGTATCTTTTACATCAAGCATAGGCTCAAAGGAGATTTTAGGTTTAATTGCAGCTGAAACCCTGCTTAGTAAAGCATTTAAAGAAGGGGTTAAAGTCCTAATCATCATGCTAAGCATATATAGTGGTCCAGAAGCTTCAGCGAATATAAACGCAGATGCGATATTAGCTTTTAAAGCCTTATAAACATAAAAAATCGTTTTAATTAATGAATTAGAATATTCATGCTGCTCAAGTTTATGCGAGCAAGAACTGTGCACTTGCTCATCAATAAAGTGTTTAGGTTTAATTAATACTGGACAAGCATCTTTAAATTCCATAGAATCATACTCTTTATAGCTTATCGGCAAGCCAAAAAAGCCAGCAAAACCTAAAGTCTCAATTCTAGAATCAGCTTCAATACAGCGTCTTATCCCCTCTGATCTGACATCTATACAGAAAACCATTTGAGCAAGCTGCTTAGAGTTAGATGAATTTAAAGACAGTACTGAAGAATTATTAGGAATAGATTTACCGTCCACTAAAATTTTTCTGTGATTCTTATAAATACCATCAATAATAGGCTTTTGGAAACTATCTTCCCAAGCGGAAAGCCATATCATCGCCTCCCTTTCTAGAAAAATGTTTAGAGGAGCCCTGATTAAAGTTAACTCTTCATCAGTAAGTAAGGAGAAGTCAGCATAATAAAGGTTACCAAGTGTGGTTTTTAATTTTTCATCAGTAAATAAATATCTCTCACGCTCTAATTCTTCGATTGATTTAAATTTCTTAGTTAAAACCTGCTTTGCTAAAAGCCTTTCTAATTCCTCGAAGCAAGTTAACTGAATATTATTAACTCTAAAATAATCAAAAAGAAAAATAGCTTCAACGCAAAGCCTGACAGCTAAATACTCTAATTTAGAAGCTGGATATTTTATATACTCTGGAATATGAGCATATAGGTGACGCCACTTTATAAATGAAGTCCAGCCAGGAAGAGCTGCTAGACTAGCCTTTAAATACTCCTCCCAGTCCTCTCTCTTCACACCAAGTGAATCAAGTAAAACGATTAAAGCTCTTTCAGGACAGTCTGGAAGCTGTTTAAACCATTCATGCAAGTGCTTATCAAGCTTCAAATCAGAATCATAAAGAGCTAAAGCCTTCCATGCCGCATAAAAACCTTTTTCTCTATTCGGCATCTGCCAAACAGCTATCCCTTCGTCAAAAAAATGATTAAAGATTTTAATCATATAATTATTGACATCACCTAGCAGATCACCACTCTCAACTCTTCTACTATGCGGATAGGCAGGCGGACTAGCTAAATCTTTAAACTCTAAATCTCTAGAAAAAAAGATCTCCCAAAAAAGTTTCTTTAAATTTATCTCTTTATCTAGAACCCTTATATCTAGCTCTATATCCTCTAGCATCTTCTCGAAATGTTCATTCAAAGCGGCTAATGATATTTCCTCTCTATCATAGAGTTCTAGATATTTAGATTTTTTCAAAAAACAATCAGCTGAAAAATATTTCTTGGCTTGCTTCGCTGCTTCAAGAAAATGCTTATCTTCAAAGCCTTTCAAAGGATTTACAGCAATGAAAGTTTTTAAAGACCAGTAAGGAGCAATAATTTCAGAGGCATTTGAAATAAGTGCCTGCACCATAGCTGAATTGAATTTTTCAGATTCGAAATTATCTACGACTTCTTTTAATTTATTACTTAGATTATATTCGCTAAAAATATCCATATGTAAATTTTCCTTA